>NZ_JBQENN010000014.1:114241-165647 GCF_052044625.1 Pseudomonas sp. 22515 | reverse complement strand
ATTGAGTAGGAGGCGGGTTCACACCCGCCGTCCTCTCACACCACCGTGCGTACGGTTCCGTACACGGCGGTTCAAGCTATGCGGCTAAGCCGGTTGATCGTATCCAGTATCGAGACCAGTCCGAGTCGATCCCATAGTTTCTTCGGCAGCGCCTGATTCATATGTGGCGCCCCCGAGTTCCACCATGGGCCTCGGCCGTTATAGGCCGATTTACAGGCACGCTCCTCGCTTAAGCCCAGACGCATCAGGTTGCGCGCCCTCGTAGAGGGCTGTTTCCATTGGCGCCAAATGGCACAGCGGAGTTTGTGCCTGATCCAGCCATCCAGCTCCTCAAGTGGCCGCTTGCTCTGGCTGAGCTTGAAGTAACCCGCCCAACCTCGTAGTACGGGGTTTATCCGCTCGATGGTGTTTGCCATCTTGCGGCCCCGCGCGCCGCATAGCAGCTCTGCGAGCCGGTCGCGCAGGCGACTCAGGCTCACCGTTGCCACCCGCAACCTTGGCTGCTGATGCCAGCTCATCCCATAACCCAAGTAATCACACTTCCAGGCTCTCGCGACTCGACTCTTCTTCTGATTCACCGTCAGTTTCAAACGTTGACTCAGGAAGCGCTCGACACTAGCCAGTACCCGTTCGCCAGCCCGAGGACTGCGCACATAAATGTTCGCGTCATCGGCATAGCGCACGAAGCGATGGCCCCGCCGCTCCAGTTCGCGGTCAAATTCATCGAGCAGGATATTCGACAGCAGCGGCGAGAGCGGGCCGCCTTGCGGCGTCCCTTCCTGCCGTGGACTGACGACACCGCCTGACATGACTCCCGCTTCAAGGTAGCGACGGATAAGCCTAAGTACGCACTTATCTTTGACCCGGCGCTCGATACAGGCCATGAGGATGTCGTGGTTGACCCGATCAAAAAACTTCTCCAGATCGACTTCCACGCACCACCGGTGCCCCGATGCCACATGGGCACGGGCCATCTCGACAGCTTGATGCGCGCTCCTGCCCGGACGGAAGCCGTAGCTAAAATCCGAGAACAAAGGATCGAAGAATGGCGTGAGTTGTTGCAGCAATGCCTGCTGGATCAGGCGATCCACGACGCTGGGAATTCCCAGTTGCCGCGTGCCGCCCTGCGGCTTGAGAATTTCAACCGCACGTACGGCTTGGGGATGGTATTCACCGGCCAGCAATCTGCCTTTGAGGATTGGCCAATACTGATTCACATAGCCTGCAAGGTCGGCGACCGTCATGCCATCGGCACCCGGCGCTCCCTTATTGCTGACTACGCGCTTATACGCACGTCTGAGGTTGGCCGGTGCGAGCACCCGCTCCATCAGCGTGTCCGGCTCTGCGTTCGTCCACGCCGATGACGCCGTCGATACCTTTGCGCTGTCAGGCATCATCCTCGGCTTCTGGCCGGGATTCGGAGTGACAGATTCCGTTTTAGGAAATTTCTGCATTGCGGCTACCAACGAGACAGTGACGCCTACTGGCGGCATAACCTGTTCGGCCCTTGGTGACGCGGTTAACCGCCACTTACTACGGCCTCGGCTGACTTCTGCACGCTCATCCCGTCGCCTCTCGACGCTCGGTAGCACCAAGGCAAGCGTACAGATCTCCCAGGGTAATTCGCGTGACCTTCCTGCTTATGCCTGTCGGATTTACGTCGCAGCGTTCCGTGCAAGTATTGGGCTTTGACGATTATGGCCGTCTTGCCCCGCTGCGCCGCCTGATCCGCTTCCTGTTCGTCAGGCCAGCATTTTGCCTCGGGCTTCCTTCAGATTCGTAGTCGCCCACGACACCCTTGCCTCTGGCTAACACTTCCCCTTGCCGGGTGTGTAGAGGACTTTCACCCCCAAGTCACCAGCGAGGCCACCACAGCCAAGCTGGTTGCGCTATCGCGCAACGCGCCATGCCTGGCGCACCATAAAAAAACCAGCCCGAAGGCTGGTTCCTTGATGACCACACTGGCTTATCAGCCACGCGGCTTGCCGCGACCACGGCCTGCCGGCTTGTCGCCATCAGGCTTGCCCGGACGCTTGCGCATCTCGCTCGGGCGCTCAGCCACCGTGCTGCCACGGGTGGGTTTACGCGGCGCTTCTTCACGCGGCTGACGCGCCGGGCGTTCGCCAGTAGCGGCACCTTCGTGGGCCGGGCGCAGGTTGCGCACGCGCTCGCCACGGCCCAGCGGGCGGGTCGACTTGCGCTGCAGGCGCTCCATCTTGTCCTTGGCCTTGAGCTTCATGGCTGGCAGCGCGACCGGCTGCAGGCCCACTTCGGCGGCGAGGATGTCGATTTCGCCCTGGGTCATTTCGCGCCAGCGGCCCATCGGCAGGTCCGAATTGAGGAACACCGGGCCGAAACGCACACGCTTCAGGCGGCTGACCACCATGCCCTGGGATTCCCACAGGCGACGCACCTCACGGTTACGACCTTCCATCACCACGCAGTGGTACCAGTGGTTGAAGCCTTCGCCACCCGGTGCCTTCTGGATATCGGTGAACTTGGCCGGGCCGTCTTCCAGCATTACGCCGGCTTTCAGGCGCTCGATCATCTCGTCGTCGACTTCACCACGCACACGTACCGCGTACTCACGGTCCATCTCGTAGGACGGGTGCATCAGGCGGTTGGCCAGCTCACCGTCGGTGGTGAACAGCAGCAAGCCAGTGGTGTTGATGTCGAGGCGGCCGATGTTGATCCAGCGGCCTTCTTTTGGCCGTGGCAAACGGTCGAACACGGTCGGGCGCCCTTCCGGGTCGTCACGGGTGCAGATTTCGCCGTCGGGCTTGTTGTACATGATCACCCGGCGGGTGGCCTCGGCGGCCTCCTCGCGCTTGATCAGCTTGCCGTCCACGGCGATGGCGTCGTGCAGGTCTACGCGCTGGCCAAGGGTGGCCTCGACGCCGTTGACCTTGATGCGACCCTGGCTGATCCAGGCCTCGACATCACGCCGCGAGCCCACGCCAATGCGCGCCAGCACTTTCTGCAGCTTTTCGCCGGATGGCGGGGTGATTTCGGTTTCTTTCAGGTCTTGCTCACTCATCTGGGCACCTCCCGGTGTAGGAATGAAAACAGGTTTCTGGCGACGAACGCGCCAAAAGGCCGCGCATCATACGCGGTTCATCAGGGGAACGCACTGGAGGGTAGAGGGTTTTGTGGGGCTGGGCATGATTTTCTGCCCAATGGGCTTTGTGCTGGCCGCTCCGCGGGCAGCACAGGCAGCAGATCAATCAGGGCTGTGCCTTGTTCTCTTCCTCCACCGAAGGCTCAGGCTCTTCTCCCCGCAAATCATCAAAATCGGTTTTCAAACCGTCTTCCATGGCATCCAGCTCCACCAACAGGCTACGGAAGCTGGTCTCCTCTCTCGGCTCACCAACCTCCTCTTCCCCAAGGCTGGCATCCGCCAATGCCTGCAGGTGCGCAGGCACCGGCGCATCATCCGGGTCAAGTTGCGGCGCTGGTTCCATTTCGCGCAGCTCGGCCAAGGCCGGCAGGTCCTCAAGGCTCTTGAGGTTGAAATGATCGAGAAACGCCTTGGTGGTGGCGAACATCGCCGGCCGGCCGGGCACTTCGCGGTAGCCGACCACGCGAATCCACTCGCGCTCCATCATGGTCTTGATGATATTGCTGTTCACCGCAACGCCCCGCACGTCCTCGATTTCACCACGGGTGATCGGCTGGCGGTAGGCAATCAGGGCCAGTGTCTCAAGCAGCGCTCGCGAATAGCGCTGCGGGCGCTCTTCCCAGAGGCGCCCGACCCACGGGGCATAATCCTCGCGAATCTGCAGGCGATAGCCGCTGGCCACCTCCTTGAGCTCGAACGCACGCCCATCGCACGACTTGCCCAGCACCTCCAAGGCCTGCCTGAACACCTTGGGCTCGGGGCGCTCGGCTTCCTCGAACAGCTCGTACAGGCGCTCAAGGGATTGCGGCTTGCCCGAAGCGAGCAAGAAGGCTTCGATCAGCGACGCCAGGTCGCGGGGTTCATTCAGGTTCATCGGGTTCTTCAACTGGCGCCGGGCGAAGCCGCACGTGAATGGCGGCGAAAGGTTCATTCTGCACAAGTTCGATCAGCGATTCCTTCACCAGTTCGAGAATGGCCATGAAGGTCACCACCACACCGAGCTTGCCCTCCTCGGCAGCAAACAGCGCGATGAACGGCACAAAGGCACCGCCCTTGAGACGTTCCAGCACCTGGCTCATGCGCTCGCGGGTGGACAAGGTCTCACGGGTGATCTGATGGCTTTCGAACAGGTCGTTGCGGCGCATCACCTCGGCCATGGACATCAGCAGCTCTTCCAGGCTGACCTGAGGCAACAGCTTGCGTACCTTGGCCTGCGGCGCTTCCAGGCGCGGCACCACCACCTCGCGCCCGACCCGTGGCAATTCGTCGATGCCCTCGGCGGCGGCCTTGAAGCGCTCGTACTCCTGCAGGCGGCGGATCAGCTCGGCGCGAGGGTCACCCTCCTCCTCCTCGACGTCGGCGGAACGCGGCAGCAGCATGCGTGACTTGATCTCGGCCAGCATGGCAGCCATCACCAGGTATTCGGCAGCCAGTTCAAGGCGCACGCTTTTCATCAGCTCCACATAGCCCATGTACTGCCGGGTGATCTCGGCCACAGGGATGTCGAGGATGTCGATATTCTGCTTGCGGATCAGGTACAGCAACAGGTCCAGCGGGCCTTCGAACGCTTCGAGGATGACTTCAAGGGCGTCCGGCGGGATGTACAGGTCCAGCGGCAGCTCGGTCAGGGCTTCGCCATAGACCAGCGCCAACTGCAGTTGCCGAGGCGCTTCGACCCATTCGGCCGGCGCCTCAGGCGCTTCCAGCTGGCTCACGCGTTGACCAGGAACGGCGTGGGGTCGCCACAACCTTCGCGGATCAGTTCCGGCTCGTCGCCGGACAGGTCGATGATGGTCGACGCCTTGAGGTCGCCGAACCCGCCATCGATCACCAGGTCAACATGGTGCTCCAGCCGTTCACGGATCTCATAAGGGTCGGTCATCGGCTCGCTGTCGCCCGGCAGGATCAGGCTGACGCTCATCAGTGGCTCGCCCAACTCGGCCAGCAAGGCCAGGGTGATGGCGTGGTCCGGTACACGCAGCCCGATGGTGCGACGCTTATCGTGCAACAGCAGACGCGGCACTTCACGCGTGCCGTTGAGAATGAAGGTGTAAGGCCCCGGTACATGCGCCTTCAGCATGCGGAAGGTGCCGGTGTCGACCTTGGCATACAACCCCAGTTGCGACATGTCGCAGCACATCAGGGTGAAGTTGTGCGTCTTGTCCAGCCCGCGCAGGCGCCGCACCCGCTCGATTGCCGACTTGTCGCCTATCTGGCAACCCAGCGCATAGGCCGAATCCGTCGGATACACCACCACGCCCCCCTTGCGGATGATCTCGACGGCCTGTTTTATCAGGCGCGCTTGTGGGTTCTCCGGATGAATCTGGAAAAATTGGCTCACGTAATCGTCCTGTTCATAGCGCCAAAGGCTGTTCATGGCTGAATCGACGCCACAAAGGTGGCAGATCCTCGGGCAAAGGCCGATAGGCACCGATCTCGCCCCAGGTGCCGGGGCCGTGGAAGTCACTGCCAGCGCTTGCCAGCAGGCCGAACTCACGGGCAAGAATGGACATAGTGCCCACTTGCTCGGCAGGCATCATCCCGTTGACCACTTCAAGCGCCTGCCCTCCTGCCTGAATATAGTCGGCAATCAGCCGCCTGCGCTTGCTGCGGGTCAGGTCGTAGTGCATGGGATGCGCCAGGCTCACCCAGGCGTTGGACTGCCTCAGCGTGGCAACGGTTTCGTCGAGCGTCGGCCAGTGCTGCTTGACGTCGCCCAGCTTGCCGGCGCCCAGCCACTTGCGAAACGCTTCACCACGGTCCTTGACGTGCCCGGCACGCACCAGATACTCGGCAAAATGCGGGCGCGCCGGGGCGTTGCCGCTGTCACCCAGCTCGTGCTGCACGGCGCGCGCGCCTTCAAGCGCGCCGGGCATGCCCTTGGCCGCTAGCCGTTTGTCGATTTCTTCGGCACGCAGCCAGCGGCCGCGGTGCAACGCTTGAATCGCCGCCAGCAATGGCGGTGCGTCGAGCGGGAAATCATAGCCCAGCACGTGAATGGTCGCGCCGCCCCACGTGCAAGACAGCTCCACACCGCTGACCCAGCGCATACCCAGGTCAACGCAGGCCTGGCGCGCTTCGGGCAGGCCTTCGAGGGTGTCATGGTCGGTCAGTGCCAGCGCTTGCACCCCGTGTTCATGGGCCCGGGCAACCAGTACCGAAGGCGACAGGGCGCCGTCGGAGGCCGTGCTGTGACAGTGCAGATCAACATTCATGGAGGAGCGCTTTCGCTGGAATCGATGTTTGTTATTATGCCGTCACATCCCGATTCTGGCTGCCATTGTGAAACAATTCATCGATTTCATCCCGCTGCTGCTGTTCTTCATCGTCTACAAGCTTGACCCGCGCCCCATGGAAGTCGCCGGCCATCACTTCGAATTTGGCGGCATCTACAGCGCCACGGCCATGCTGATCATCAGCTCGCTGGTCGTGTACGGCGCACTGTTCCTGCGCCAGCGCAAGCTGGAAAAGGGCCAGTGGCTGACGCTGATCGCCTGCCTGGTGTTCGGTGGCCTGACCCTGACCTTTCACAGCGAAACCTTCCTCAAGTGGAAGGCTCCTGTCGTGAACTGGCTGTTCGCCCTGGGTTTTGCCGGCAGCCACTTCATCGGCGATCGGGTGCTGATCAAGCGCATCATGGGCCACGCCCTGACCCTGCCTGATGCCATCTGGACGCGCCTGAACCTGGCCTGGATCGCTTTCTTCCTGTTCTGCGGCGCGGCCAACCTGTTCGTCGCCTTCACCTTCCAGGACTTCTGGGTGGACTTCAAGGTGTTCGGCAGCCTGGGCATGACCGTGATCTTCCTGGTGGCGCAAGGCGTGTACCTGTCGCGCCACCTGCACGATGACCCTTCTACCTCCAAACCCAAGGATTGACATGCTCTACGCCATTATCGCCAGCGACGTCGCAAACTCCCTGGAAAAGCGCCTGGCTGCCCGCCCGGCGCACATCGAACGCCTGCAGCAGCTCAAGGCCGAAGGCCGCGTGGTGCTGGCGGGCCCACACCCGGCCATCGACAGCAACGACCCGGGCGAAGCGGGTTTCAGCGGTAGCCTGATCGTTGCCGAATTCGAATCGCTGGCGGCGGCGCAGACCTGGGCCGATGCCGACCCGTACATCGCAGCCGGCGTGTACGACAAGGTTGTGGTCAAGCCGTTCAAGCAAGTGCTGCCTTGACCTGAGACGGCACGGCCTTCTTCGCTACACAAACCTTCGGATCTGTGCCATCGCCCGTAGGAGCGGGTTCACCCGCGAAGAGGCCGGGCCTGCCGGCCAATCTCCACCCGCCGTTCACCGTTGCCGCCGCTACCGTATTCGCGGGTAAACCCGCTCCTACACAGATTTGGTGGTGGACACACGTCGGCGGTTGGACACAGCCCGCTGTAGGAGCGGGTTTACCCGCGAAGAGGGCCACGCGGCACCAGCAGTTATACTCAGGCCATCAGTCTGCGGTATCTTTGCCACTGGCGGGCCGAATAACCGCCGTCAATGGTTGAATTGAGTGAGTCATGAGCGAGCTGTTACTGATTGATGATGACCAGGAACTGTGCGAGCTGCTCGGCAGCTGGCTGACCCAGGAAGGGTTTTCCGTGCGTGCCTGCCACGATGGGCAGAGCGCACGCCTGGCCCTGGCCGAGCATGCCCCTGCTGCCGTGGTACTGGATGTGATGTTGCCCGACGGCAGTGGCCTGGAGCTTCTCAAGCAGCTGCGCAGCGAGCATGCCGAGCTACCGGTGCTGATGCTGTCAGCCCGCGGCGAGCCGCTGGACCGCATTCTCGGCCTTGAACTGGGTGCCGACGACTACCTGGCCAAACCCTGCGACCCGCGCGAGCTCACTGCCCGCCTGCGCGCGGTGCTGCGCCGCAGCCACCCCACCGCCACAACCAGCCAGATGGAGCTGGGTGACCTGGTCTACAGCCCTGCGCGGGGCGTGGCCAGCATCGATGGCCGCGAAATGACCCTGACCCTGTCCGAAAGCCGTATTCTTGAAGCGCTGCTGCGCCAGCCCGGCGAGCCGCTGGACAAACAGGAACTGGCGCAGATCGGCCTGGGCCGCAAGCTGACCCTGTACGACCGCAGCCTGGACATGCATGTCAGCAACCTGCGCAAGAAGATCGGCCCCCACGCCGATGGCCGGCCACGCATTGTGGCGTTGCGTAGCCGTGGCTATTACTACTGCCTGTAAAAACGCCGGGGCCGCTGCGCGCCCCATTGGCGGCACAAGGCGGGGCCTGCACGGGCCAATCATCTTTACTTTGCCTTTACCATCCCCTGACTGCGCTTGACGGTGATCTCCCTAGACTGTGCTCATCCGGTAATCACCGGCCTATGAAAGGAGAGACACCATGCGCAAGACCCTTATCGCCCTGATGTTCGCTGCCGCTTTGCCGACCGTAGCCATGGCCATGCCTGACGGCGGCCCGCGCCACGACGGCCCGCATCATCGCGGTGATGCGCCTTTCCACCAACTGGACCTGAGCCGCGATCAGCGCCAGCAGATCGGCAAGCTGATGGGCGAGCAAATGCAGCAGCGCCGCGACATTACCGAGCGCTACCTGTCCAAGCTGCCGGCCGCCGACCAGAAAGCCATGAAGGATGAACTGCAAGCCAACCGCGACAAGACCGACAGCGCAGTGCGCAAGTTGCTCACGGCTGACCAGCAGAAGAAGTTTGACGAACTGCAAAAAGAACGCGCCGCCAAGAAAGCCGAGTGGCAGGAGTTCCAGGCCTGGAAAGCTGAAAAAGGCGCCAAGGCCCAGTAAGCTGTCCGCCCCGTGCCCGGCCCGCATCACTGCGGGCCGGGCTTTTCCCGTTTAGGAGGTGCACTTGCGTTCACTGTTCTGGCGCATCCTGGCCAGTTTCTGGCTGGCCATCACCCTGGTCGCAGGCCTGTCGATCCTGCTGGGGCACATGCTCAACCAGGACGCCTGGATCCTCAGCCGCCACCCGGGCCTGAATACCCTGGCCAGCAAGTGGGCCAAGCACTATGAGCAGGAAGGCCTGGAGGCGGCCCAGCACTTTCTGGAACGACGCAAGGACCGCTACAAGATCGACGTGCAGGTGCTCGACGATAGCGGTGAGGCCGTGGTGCCCGGTACCTTTCCACGCCGTGCGGCAGCCTTCGAAGCGCGCCAGCACAATGACCAGCGGCGCTTGCCATGGCGCCGGCTGACCGAGGAATACACCAGCCCCGACACCGGCGAAACCTACTTGCTGATCTACCGCATCCCCCACCCGGCGCTGGATGCCTGGCACCGTGAAAGCCTGCTGTGGCCACTCAGCGCCCTGGGCATTGCCTTGGTCGTGCTGACCCTGTTCAGCCTGCTGGTGACGCTGTCCATCACCCGCCCGTTAAGCCGCCTGCGCAGCGCCGTACACGATCTGGGCCAGACCACCTATCAGCAGAACAGCCTGGCACGGCTGGCAGCGCGGCGCGACGAGTTTGGCGTGCTGGCCAAGGACTTCAACAAGATGGGCGCGCGCCTGCAAAGCACCATTGGCAGCCAGCGCCAGCTGCTACGCGATGTGTCCCACGAACTGCGCTCGCCGCTGGCCAGGCTGCGTATTGCCCTGGCCCTGGCCGAACGCGCCGAGCCTGAGCAGCGGCAAGCGCTGTGGCCACGCCTGACCCGCGAGTGCGACCGCCTGGAAGACCTGATCAGCGAAATCCTCGCCCTGGCCCGAGTGGATGCCGAACAGGCTCATGCCGAACCCGTCGACATCAATGCCTTGCTCGGCAGCGTACGCAAGGACGCCCTGCTGAGCGCACCGGAGCAGGACGTGCGCCTGGAGGCGCAGCCGGGGTTGAGCTTGCAGGGTTGGCCAACGCTGATCGAGCGTGCCGTGGACAACCTGCTGCGCAATGCCCTGCGCTTCAACCCGGCGGGCCAGCCGGTCGAGGTCAGCGCCGCACGCGAGCAGGACCGCATCGTAATCAGCGTGCGTGACCATGGGCCTGGGGCGGCAGCGGAGCACCTGGCGCAACTGGGTGAGCCGTTCTTCCGCGCGCCAGGGCAGGAAGCACCGGGGCATGGCCTGGGGCTGGCGATTGCGCGCAAGGCCGCGGAGCGCCATGGCGGTAGCCTGGTGCTGGAGAATCATCCACAGGGTGGGTTTGTGGCCAGGCTGGAGTTGCCCCTGGCTGAAGCGACAGGCAGTTGATGGGGTGTAAAGGTACCTGGCCTCTTCGCGGGTAAACCCGCTCCTACAGGGGATGTGGATGCCGTTGTAGGGGCGGCTTCACCCGCGAAGAGGCCGGAAGCCTTGATACCTGAATCAGCCCGAGGCCAGGTTACTCACCCCAGCCACTGACGAAATCAGCCGTTTCCAGCACCGGCGCTGTCCGCGGCTCGGTCAGCGGCGTGCCGACGTACAGGTAGCCGATCAGCTCCTCGTTCTCGGCCAACCCCAACCCCTTGTGCACATGGGCATCGAAGGCCATGTCACCGGTACGCCACACCGCGCCGATCCCCTGCGCGTGCGCAGCAATCAGAATACCGTGCGCCGCACAGCCCGCCGCCAGGCGCTGCTCGGACTTGGGCACCTTGAAATGGTCCTGCAACCTGGCCACCACCACGATCAGCAACGGCGCCCGCAGCGGCATCGCACGGGCCTTGTCCAGTGCAGCCTGGCTGGCATCGCCCTTGTGCTGCACGGCTTCGGCGAACAGCTCACCCAGCTTCTCGCGGCCCTGGCCTTCGATGGTAAGAAAACGCCACGGCCGCAGCTGGCCGTGATCCGGGGCGCGCAGGGCAGCCTGGAACAGCGCCTCGCGCTGGGCGGCATTGGGCGCCGGGTCGGTCAGGCGTGGCACGGAAACACGGTTGAGCAATGCGTCGAGAGCCTCCATCGGCTACCCTCCTGGCAGTTGAATGTGCGGCCATTCTAGCGTTTACATCACCAGACCCATAGGTAGAATGGCGCCCTTCCGTTTCGAGTCTGAGCAGATCACATGGCGTTGCCGACCTTAAGGATCATTGGTTTCATCATCGGCATCTTCCTGATTACCCTGGCCGTCGGCATGGCCGTGCCCATGGCGACCCTGGTGATCTTCGAGCGCACCGGTGACATGCCGTCGTTTCTCTGGTCGAGCCTGATCACCTTCATCGCCGGCCTGGCCCTGGTGGTGCAGGGGCGCCCGGAGCATGTACACCTACGCCCACGCGACATGTACCTGCTGACCGTCAGCAGCTGGCTGGTGGTGTGCGTATTCGCCGCGCTACCGTTCCTGCTGACCCAGCACATCAGCTACACCGACGCCTTCTTCGAAAGCATGTCAGGCATCACCGCCACTGGCGCTACCGTACTCAGCGGGCTCGATAACATGTCACCGGGCATCCTCATGTGGCGCTCGATGCTGCACTGGCTCGGCGGTATCGGTTTCATCGCCATGGCGGTGGCGATCCTGCCGCTGCTGCGCATCGGCGGCATGCGCCTGTTCCAGACCGAATCGTCCGACCGCTCGGAAAAAGTCATGCCGCGCTCGCACATGGTCGCCAAGTCGATCGTGGCGGTTTACGTCGGTTTCTCCATCCTTGGTGCGTTGGCCTTCTGGTGGGCAGGCATGAGCCCGTTCGATGCGATCAACCACGCCATGTCGGCCATCTCTACGGGTGGGTTCTCCACCTCCGACCAGTCGTTGGCAAAATGGGATATCCCGGCCGTGCACTGGGTGGCGGTGGTGGTGATGATCATGGGCAGCCTGCCGTTCACCCTTTACGTAGCCACCCTGCGCGGCAACCGCAAGGCGCTGATTCGTGACCAGCAGGTACAAGGCTTGCTGGGCATGCTGGTGGTCACCTGGCTGGTACTGGGCACCTGGTACTGGTACAGCACCAACCTGCACTGGCTCGACGCCCTGCGCCACGTGGCGCTGAATGTGACCTCTGTGGTCACCACCACCGGTTTCGCCCTGGGGGACTACAGCCTGTGGGGCAACTTCTCGCTGATGCTGTTCTTCTACCTGGGCTTCGTTGGCGGCTGCTCTGGCTCGACCGCCGGCGGTATCAAGATTTTCCGCTTCCAGGTGGCCTACATCCTGCTGAAGGCCAGCCTCAACCAGCTGATTCACCCGCGCGCGGTGATCAAGCAAAAATACAACGGTCATCGCCTCGATGAAGACATCGTGCGTTCGATCCTGACGTTCTCGTTCTTCTTCGCCATCACCATTTGTGTCTTGGCGCTGCTGCTGTCGCTGCTGGGCGTGGACTGGATGACTGCGCTGACCGGTGCCGCCGGCACGGTTTCGGGTGTAGGCCCAGGCCTGGGTGAAGTGATCGGCCCGTCGGGCAACTACGCCACGCTGCCTGACGCGGCCAAATGGATTCTGGCGGCCGGCATGCTGTTGGGTCGCCTGGAAATCATCACGGTGTTGGTGTTGTGCATGCCGGCGTTCTGGCGTCACTGAGCACTTCGCCTTCCGCGCCCAGGCGGGCGCGGTACTCGCTGGGCGTGGCATCGAACCAGCGGCGGAACGCCCGATAGAAGTTGCTGGGGTCGGCAAAGCCCAGCAGGTAGGCGGTTTCCAGCAAGGTCATGCCCGGCTGGGCCAGGTATTGTTCGGCCAGTTCGCGGCGGGTGTCGTCAAGCAAGGTCTGGAAGCTGGTGCCTTCCTCCTGCAGCCGCCGTTGCAAGGTGCGCTGCGACAGGTGCAGGGCCTGGGCCAGGGTTTCGCGCTTGGGCTCACCCTGCGGCAGGATGCGGCACAACACCTGGCGTACGCGGTGGCTAACCCGGCTTTCGGAGAAGCGTGCCAGGTACTCGCCGGCAAACCGGTCGTGCAGCACCGCCATGGCCTCGTTCGCGGTCGGCAGCGGCGCCTCCATGTCGGCCCGCTCGAACACCAGTGCATCATGTGGGGCGCCGAACACCAGCGGCGAATGGAACGCCACCTTGTAAGGCTCGACATTCTTCGGCTGCGGCCCCTGCACCAGTACCCGCCGCGGCTGGACCGGCCGGCCACTGAGCCATTTGCACAGCGCCAACGCACAGGCCAGCGACGCTTCGGCGCTGTGCCGGGTTGGCGGCAGGTGGTCACCGTGCACGGTCAGAATCAGCGAATAACCCTCGGGACCGAGGACGAAACTGAGGTCGGAGCTTTCGGCGATGATGCGCTGGTAGCGCACCAGGCGCTCGAAGCCCTCGGCCAGGGTGCGGCTGGACATCAACGCATAGCCCACCACATGGAACGACGCCGGGCGGACCACCCGTGCCATGTTCAGGCCGATGGCCTCATTGCCCGACAGCTCCACCGCCAGCTGCCAGAGGCGGGTCATGGAGTCTTGCGGAAAACGTGCATCGGGGTCGTCGAGGGCGGCAAAGTCCAACCCCAATTGCTTGAACATGGCTCTGCAATCCAGCCCTTCCAGTTCAAGTGCCTTCACGATCCCTGATGCCCAACTGGCTGACGTTGTTCTTTCGCTCATGACAGGCTTCTTTTACCAACCGCTCCTGCGGTGAACCCCAAGGATACTCATTTGGCGCCTATTGTCACTGGTAGGCCCCGTCAGTCACTCTAGACTCGAATCAGGCTCCACGCCGTGTATCTTGTCCAGAAGTATTAATCCCGGAGCACTGCCATGAACAGCACAGCGCAGTTTCGCAGTTTTGCCGAGTTCTATCCGTACTATCTGGGGGAGCACAGCAACCCCACCTGCCGCCGCCTGCACTTCGTCGGCACCAGCCTGGTGATAGCGCTGCTGGCCTACACCATTGGCAGTGGCAAATGGTTGCTGCTGCTGGCCGTGCCGGTGTTCGGCTATGGCTTTGCCTGGGTTGGGCACTTTTTTTTCGAGAAGAATCGGCCAGCGACCTTTACCTATCCGCTGTACAGCCTGGCCGGGGATTTCGTGATGTTCCGGGATATCCTGCTGGGCAAGCTCAGGCTGTAAGCGTCCGAGGCCGCTTGGCGGCACTCTGCCCTCGGCCCCTAAGCCGGCTCGCGCAACGCCGCCACGGCCTGCGCTTCGGCCAGCCGATACAGTTCGACGCTGCCATCCCAATGCTCGATCAGGGCCGTGCACGACTCCACCCAGTCCCCGCAATTGAGGTAGTCCACCTCACCCACCTTGCGGATCTCGGCATGATGGATATGCCCGCACACCACTCCATGAAACCCACGACGGGTGCATTCATGGGCAATGGCATTCTCGAAGTCGCTGATGAAGTTCACCGCGCCTTTCACCTTGTGCTTGAGGTACGCCGACAGCGACCAGTAACCATAGCCATAGCGCGCACGCCAGTGGTTGAGCCAGCGGTTGAGCACCAAGGTGAATTCGTAGGCGCGATCACCCAGAAACGCCAGCCAGCGGTGGTAACGGGTAATCACATCGAACTGATCGCCATGGACCACCAGCAGCCGGCGGCCATCGGCTGTCAGGTGCTCGGCCTCGTCTACCAGCTGAATGTTGCCCAGAATCAACTTTGAGTAGCGGCGCAGGAATTCGTCATGGTTGCCGGTGACGTAGATCACCTCGGTACCGCGCTTGCTCATGGTCAGCAGCCGGCGGATCACGTTGGTGTGAGCTTGCGGCCAATAGATCCCGCCGCGCAGTTTCCAGCCATCGATGATATCGCCCACCAGGTAGACGCGATCAGCCTGGTAGCCCTTGAGGAATTGCGACAGGTGTTCGGCCTGGCAGTCGCGGGTACCCAGGTGCACGTCGGAGATCCACAGGGTACGCACGCGTTGCTTGCGCGAGGGGCGGGACAGTTCGGCATGGCTCATGGGCAGGCTCCGGCGCAGTTTGCTGGAGACTGGCAGGCGCGCATGACAGCGCCATGGCAAAACAGTGACGAGTGATGGCGTGCAGGGATTGAGGCACAATGGGCGCCTGCCCTGCGAGGAAGCCCCATGACCGCCGGCCCGATCCTCTCGCTGCGCCATTACCGCGACAGCCTGATCGCCCACAGCCACGAACACCCGCAACTGGTGTTCGGCCTGCGCGGCCGCCTGGAGTTCGAGGTCCAGGGGCATGGCGCCGGCATTGATCGCCAGGGGCTGATCGTGGTCCCGGCGGGTGCTCATCACACGTGCGCCAGCGATGCCGGCAGTGATTGCCTGGTGCTTGATGTGCCTGGGGAGCCTTGGCTGCGCGAGCACCTGGGCGAGCATGCCGATGCCAGCCGCCGCCTGCTCGACCGCCCCGCCGCCGTAAGCCTGGATGAGCGCCAGCAGCAACTGGTGGACTGGCTGGCGAGCAGCCCCGTGCACGACCCGCTGATTGCCCGTCAAGGCGCGGCACTGCTGCTGGCCAGCCTCAACGCCACAGCGGCAGCCAGCGTGCACGCCAGCCAGCGCCTGCCCTACAGCGCCTTCGATGCGCATATCGAGCAGCATGCGGCTTACCCGCTGCAGGTAGCTGACCTGGCGCGCATCGCCGGGCTGTCCAGTGCCCGGCTGCATGCGCGCTTTACCACTGAGTGCGGCATGACGCCGATGGACTACATTCGCCAGCGGCGTTTGCTCAAGGCCCGGCGGCTAATCGTGCAGACCGTGCTGCCGATAGGCGAAATTGCGGCGCAGGTGGGGTATAGCTCGCAAAGTGCCTTTTCAGCGGCGATGCTACGGGCGTTCGGGTGTACACCTTTGGCTTTGCGGCGAGAGTCTGGCGATAACTGACAGCAGTCTTGCGACAGAACGTGTTCGCCTGAGGCTTTAGACTTTGCCTTTACCGGCCCTTTCGCGGGTAAACCCGCTCCTNGGATGCCCCCGCCTGAAGGTTGTGCAAAACCTGTAGGAGCGGGTTTACCCGCGAAAGCGCTGGCACAACCTGTAGGAAAGGGTTTACCCGCGAAAGGGCCGGCACTGCCTGTAGAGATCTTCATCAAGGACCCATCATGAACCACCGCACCGCCCTCGGCGCACTGCACATTGGCGCGCTGTTCTTCGGCCTTACCGGCGTCTTCGGCAAACTGGCCGCCAGCGCCAGCCCGGCGATCATCGTCTTCGGTCGCGCCGCCTTCGCCGTACTCGCCCTGGCCCTGTTCGCCAGCCTGGCCGGCCCGGGCTGGCAACGCGTGAGCCGCCAGGATACGCGCCGCCTGCTGCTCGGCGGTGTGCTGCTGGCCGGCCACTGGGTCAGTTTCTTCATCGCCGTCAAAGTGGGCGGCGTAGCCATCGCCACCCTCGGCTTCGCCAGCTTCCCGGCCTTTACGGTGATCCTCGAAAGCCTGCTGTTCCGCGAGCGTATCCACCGTAACGAAGCCGTCTTGGTCGTGCTGGTCAGCATCGGCCTGATACTGGTCACACCGGCATTCGACCTGGCCAGCGAAGCCACCGGCGGCCTGCTCTGGGCACTGCTCTCGGGCCTGCTGTTCTCGCTGCTGTCACTGACCAACCGGGCCGGCTCCGGACGTTTGCCTGCAGTGCAGGCCGCACTGTGGCAAAACCTGGTGGTGGGCCTGTGCCTGCTACCGTTCGCGGCGCCCGGCCTGGCCGACGTTGCGACCCTGGACTGGCTGTGGATCGCCCTGCTCGGCATTTTCTGCACGGGGGTGGCGCACAGCCTGTTCGTCGCCAGCCTGGCAGTGATCAAGGCGCGCACCGCTGCGGTCGTGTTCGGCATGGAGCCGGTCTACGGCATTGCCGTGGCCTGGGCAGTGTTCGCCGAAACACCTACCGTGCGCATGCTGCTGGGCGGCGCGCTGATCATCTTCGCCATCGTGCTGTCCAGCCGCCTGGCTGCCGAGCAGCCGCCCAGGCAGCGGCCACTGACCGAGGGCGCCTGATCAGCGGTCGTTGTGACCAAGGTCACGCTGCGGGTCGACCAGGTCGCGCACCCGCTGCTTCAGTGCCTTCGCCTCGGGGAAACCGCCGTCGGCCTTGCGCTCCCAGATCTGCACGCCATTGCAGGTGATGCGGAAGACCCCCCCGGTGCCCGGCTCCAGCGCAACCCGGCCTAGGTCGTCGGCAAAGGTGCTGAGCAGTTCCTGAGCCAGCCAGGCCGCACGCAGCAGCCACTGGCACTGGGTGCAATAGGTGATGACGATTTCCGGCTTGTTGTCAGCCATGGTGAAACATCTCCAGGTAAGGGGCCGCTTATACTAGCGGTCTTTAGCCCACGGTTTGAGAGTCACGATGCGCCGTCTGCTGTTCTGTTTTCTGCTCGCACTCACCTCGCTTACGGCAATCGCTGCGGAACCCGCCAGGCCCAAGGTCGGCCTGGTGTTGTCTGGCGGTGCTGCCCGTGGCCTGGCCCACATCGGCGTGCTCAAAGCACTGGAGGAACAGGGTGTGCGCATCGACGCCATCGCCGGCACCAGCATGGGCGCGGTGGTCGGCGGCCTGTACGCCTCGGGCTACAGTGTCGAAGAGCTGGAAAAACTCGCGACCACCCTTGACTGGCAACAGGCGCTCTCCGATGCCCCGCCGCGCAAGGATGTGCCGTTCCGGCGCAAGCAGGATGACCGTGACTTCCTGGTCAAGCAGAAGCTCAGCTTTCGCGACGACGGCAGCATGGGCCTGCCGCTGGGTGTGATTCAGGGCCAGAACTTGTCACTGCTACTGGAAAGCAAACTGGCGCATACCGCCGACACCCGCGACTTCGATAAGCTGCCCATTCCTTTCCGCGCCGTGGCTACCGACATCGCCAGTGGCGAAAAAGTCGTGTTCCGCCGGGGTCACCTGCCCCAGGTAATCCGCGCCAGCATGTCGATCCCCGCCGTGTTCGCCCCGGTCGAACTGGACGGCCGCCTGCTGGTGGACGGCGGGATGGTCGACAACATTCCGCTGGATGTGGCCCGCGAAATGGGCGTGGACCTGGCCATCGTGGTCGACATCGGCACCCCGCTGCGCGATCGCAAGCAATTACTGACGGTGGTCGACGTGCTGAATCAGTCGATCACTTTGATGACCCGGCGCAACTCCGAAGAACAACTGGCCAGTCTGCACCGCGACGACATCCTCATCCAGCCATCGCTGACCGCCTTCGGCGTGACTGACTTCGGCCGTGCCCGCGACATGATCGACGCCGGTTACCGCGCCACTCGCCTGCTTGACCCACGCCTGGCCACCCTGCGCCAGCTCGAGGGCGACGCCAGCCTGGCCGTGGCCCGCTCGCCGCGCCAGCGCACGCCGGTAATCACCGCAATCCGGATCGAAAACGACTCCAAGGTCAGCGATGATGTAATCCGCTCGTACATCCGCCAGCCGATCGACGCACCGCTGGAACTGGGCCGCCTGCAGACCGACATGGGTACGCTGTATGGCCTGGACTACTTCGACAGGGTGCAGTACCGCGTGGTGCACAAGGGCAACGACAATACCCTGGTGATCAACGCCCGGGGCCGACGCGGCGGCACGGACTACCTGCGCCTGGGCCTGAACCTGTCCGATGACCTGCGCGGCGACAGCGCTTTCAACCTGGGCGCCAGCTACCGGGTCAACGGCATCAACAGCCTTGGCGCCGAATGGCTGACCCGCGGCCAGATCGGTGACCAGCAAGCGCTGTACAGCGAGTTTTACCAACCCCTGGATGTGGGCTCACGCTACTTCATCGCGCCGTACCTGGACCTGGGCTCGCAGAACATCGAAGCCACCCTGGACAACGACCCGGTCGCCGAGTATCGCCTGGAGCGCTATGGCTTTGGCCTGAACGTAGGCCGGCAGATCGGCAACAGCGGTGAAGTGCGCCTGGGCGTGGGCAAGGCCTGGGGCGAAGCTGAGGTGCGCATCGGCGACCAGGACCTGCCCAAAGTCAGTTTCAACGAAGGTTTCTACGAGCTGAAGTACTCGTTCGACACCCTCGATAACGTGTACTTCCCGCACCATGGCGAGGATATCGGCCTCACCTTGCGCAAATACGACAAGTCGCTGGACTCCGACCAGGATTACCGGCAGTGGCTGTTCACCCTGGACAAGGCCATCAGCAGCGGGCCGAACACGTTCGTACTGGGTGGGCGCTACGGGCGCACGCTGGACGACACCGAAGTGGTGACGTCGAGCTTTGTGATGGGCGGGGCGCGAGAGCTGTCAGGCTTCCGCCAGGACTCGGTATCGGGGCAGAACGTGAGCCTGCTGCGCATAGTCTATTACCGCCGGCTGACGCCACGGGCCTATGTGCCGCTGGACTTCCCGCTGTACATCGGCGGCTCGCTGGAGCGAGGGCGGGCGTGGAACAATGACAACGAATTCGACAGTGGGTACATCAATGCGGCGAGCATCTTCCTGGGGCTGGAGACGCCTCTAGGGCCGCTAAACTTCAGCTACGGCGCCAACAGTGCGCATGAGCAGGCGGTGTACCTGAACCTTGGGCACACCTTCTGAGGCTTGCACTGCACCTGCAACAATGGGGGGAGCTCAGGACTTTTCGAGATTGGCCAGGATCTTGGCATGCACGCGCATGCAGACCTGCAAGTCCGCCTCGTCCACGCCGGTAAACAGCTCTACCCGCAGCTGGTTGGCGATGGTCTCGATCTGATCGATCAACGGCTTGGCCGGCGGGCACAGCACAATCTTCTTCGCCCGCCGATCCTCCAGCACCGCCTGCCGGCGCACCAGCCCTTGCGCTTCCAGGCTGTCGAGCAGACGCGCCAGGGTCGGGCCCTCGACACCTACGCTCTGGGCCAGCTCACGCTGGGTCGGGGCGTCTTCGAAGCGCGCCAGGTGCAGCAACACCAGCCAGCGCGCCTGGGACAGGTTGAGCCCGGCCAGGCGGCGGTCCAGCTCGGCACGCCAACCTCGGGACATCTGGGCCAGTTGCATGCCAAAGCGGTGTTGGTTGTCGTTCAGGGGCATAAGGAACTCATTGGAGTAGATCTAATTATTAGGCAGCTAATCATGCCCTGCCCCACGAGGCAAGGCTCGGCCATGGTTACGCGTTCGATAATCGTCAAAAAGCATGACAAAGGTCAGCAGATGGCGCTTCTGCCTTCGATCCTGCATGCGTTTACAATTCGAATTCCGCCGCCAGCGCTGCGCGCACGCAATAAAGTACGCCCTCCGGCACCCGCGCCCCGAACTGCGGGGCAATGGCCGACACCGGTGGCAGCTCACCCTCGCCATCAAGAAAGGCGTCCTGCACCTCCATCATCAGGTCTTCCGGCAAGTCGATGGCCTGGTCCAGACTCAGCTCCTGGCGGCCCAGCGCCTCGGCCAGCAGGCTATACACATTCTTCTCGCTGCAGTTGAGCTGCCCGGCGATCTGCGCCGGGGTCATGCCGGCACGGGCCAGGCTGACCAGTTCGTGACGCAGGTCGAGCACCACTTTCGGTGCCTCGTCGGTGCCACCGCTGCTGTTCAGCACTTCGAGGAACGCCTGCCCGTAGCGCTCCAACTTGCGCGCCCCCACACCGCTGACCTGGGCCATGTCGCTGAGGCTGACCGGCTGGCTGCGCAGCATCTCCAGCAGTGTCGAGTCGGGGAAGATGACGTAGGGTGGCACACTGTGTTCTTCGGCCAGCTTGCGGCGCAGGGTACGCAGCGCTTCCCACAGATCGCGCTCTTCGGCACGCACCAGCTGGCTGGCCGGGCTGCCGCCGCTGGACGACGAGGTTTTGGCTGTGGTCTGCGGTTTGAGATCTCGGCGCAGTTGCAAGGTCACCTCGCCGCGCAGCAGCGGCCGGCAGCTGTCGGACAGGCGCAGACCGCCGTAGCCTTCCAGGTCGATATCGACCAGGCCGCGCGCCACCAGCTGACGGAACAGTGAACGCCACTCGACCTCGGCCAAGCCTTTGCCAACGCCGAATACCGACAGCTTCTCGTGGCCGAAATTGCGCACCTTCTCGGTGTCCTTGCCCAACAGCACATCGACCAGGTGGCCAACACCATAGCGCTGGCCGGTGCGGAACACCGCCGACAGCGCCTGGCGGGCCGGCTCGGTGGCGTCCCAGGTCTGGACGTTGTCGACACAGTTGTCGCAGTGCCCGCACGGTTGTTCGAGGGTTTCGTCGAAGTAGGCCAGCAGCGACTGGCGGCGGCAGCGCGTTTCTTCGCACAGCGCCAGCATGGCGTCCAGCTTGTGCTGCTCGATACGCTTGTGGCGCTCGTCGCCTTCGGAGTTCTGCAGCATCTGCTTGAGCATCACCATGTCCTGCAGCCCGTAGGCCATCCAGGCATCGGAGGGCAGGCCGTCACGGCCGGCCCGGCCGGTTTCCTGGTAGTAGGCCTCAAGCGATTTGGGCAGGTCGAGGTGAGCAACGAAGCGCACGTTGGGCTTGTCGATACCCATGCCGAAAGCAATGGTAGCGACCATGATCAGCCCTTCCTCGTTGAGAAAGCGGTGCTGGTTGGCCGCACGTGTCTCGGCGGCCAGGCCGGCGTGATACGGCAGCGCAGGGAACCCCTGACTGCAGAGGAAGGCGGCGGTTTCGTCGACCTTCTTGCGCGACAGGCAGTAGACGATGCCTGCGTTGCCACGACGTTCGCCGAGGAAGGCCATCAACTGCTTGCGCGGTGCCTCCTTGGGCACGATGCGGTAGAAGATGTTGGGCCGGTCGAAACTCGACAGAAAGCGCTCGGCGCCCTGCAGGTGCAGGCGCTGAACGATCTCCTCGCGGGTTCGCATGTCGGCCGTAGCGGTAAGCGCAATGCGCGGCACATGCGGAAACAGTTCGGCCAGCTGGCCCAGCTGCAGGTACTCGGGGCGGAAATCGTGCCCCCATTGCGAAACGCAGTGGGCCTCGTCAATGGCGAACAGCGAGATGTCCAGATCGCGCAGGAAGTCGAGCATGCGCGGCTGCACCAGGCGTTCCGGCGCCAGGTACAGCATCTTGACTTCACCACGGCGCAGGCGCCCGGCCAGTTCACGCTGCTGCTCCGCCGTCAGGGTAGAGTTCAGGGCGGCCGCAGACACACCCAGCTCGTCAAGGGTGGCGACCTGGTCGTCCATCAGCGCGATCAGTGGCGATACCACCACCGTCAGGCCCGGGCGCAGCAGCCCCGGCACCTGGAAACACAGCGATTTGCCGCCACCGGTGGGCATCAGTACCAAGGCATCGCCGCCATTGGCCACGCATTCGATGATCGCTGCCTGGCGCCCACGGAAACTGTCGTAGCCGAAGATGTCCTTGAGAACGCGCTGAGCCTGTTCGAGCATGTGCAACTCCAAATCGCCGTACCATCCTGGATAAAGGCTGGACGAAAAACCCGCCCCGCACACGCCAAATGCGTAAGCGGTTTTTGCCAGGCAGCCGTTAAAACCTGCCCCTGGATGAAAAATCGCGAAGTATACCGCAGCACCGTGCTGCACATGCACCGCGGCGATAGACGTTCCCTTTGCCCCGCTGCCGCTGCAAGGTGCTAGAATTCGTTATCGTTTATTCCCCAAGGTAGCCCTGTAATGTCCTTCGCCGAGCAACTGACCCGCCTGCAAGCCTTCCTCGACGCCGACGAGCTGCACGAAGAAGCGCTGGACTATGTCGCCGCACACGGCTACCTCACCGCTCTTTCGATCAACGCCGAGGACGTGCCCGAGCGCGAGTGGATCGACGCCCTGTTCGCCGAGGAGCCGCACTACGCCAGCGAAGCCCAGCGCACCGAGATCGAGGCCACCCTGGTGGCGCTCAAGGCGCACATTGCCCGCCAGCTGGCCAGCGACGAAGAATTCGACCTGCCCTGCGACCTCGACCTGACCGATGAGCCGGACGATTCCGACCTGCGCGGCTGGTGCATCGGTTTCATGGAAGGCGTGTTCCTGCGGGAAGAGGCGTGGTTCGAAAACGCCGAGGAAGAAGTCAGCGAAATGCTGCTGCCGATCATGGTGGGTTCGGGCTTGTTCGACGAACAACCAGAGTTCGCCGACATCGCCAGCAACGCCAACCTGCAGGATGACATGATCGTGCAGATCCCTGAGGCACTGAGCGCACTGTTCCTGCTGCTGCACGCCCCTGACGAAAAACCGGCGCTGCTCAAGCCACGCCACCACTGAGCTACCTGTGCGCTACCTGCTGCTGGCCACTGGCTGGCTCAGCGTCGCGCTGGGGGTGCTGGGGATATTCCTGCCGGTATTGCCCACCACCCCATTCCTGCTTTTGGCGGCGGCCTGCTTTGCCCGCAGCTCGCCGCGCTTCCATCACTGGCTGGTCCATCATCCCAAGCTGGGGCCATGGATCCGTGACTACCTCAGTGGTGAAGGCATCCCCCTCAAGGGCAAGGTCTACGCCATCGGCCTGATGTGGGCCAGCATTGGCCTTTCGTGCTACCTGGTCCCGCTGTTCTGGGCACGTACCTTCATGCTGACCAGTGCCGTACTGGTTACCCTGTACCTGCTCAGGCTGAAAACCCTGCACAAGCCAAAGTGACAATATTTTGTCGCCAAATATCGCTTTCGCCTAATCAACACCTTCTTTATCCGAATTAGTTCTGGAACCGCGTGTAGACCTTGTATCCATGGGTTTTCAAGGCATTTCCCGCCTTCGTTCCGCGCCCTTGAACACACACCTATTAGACAACAACGATCTTATATGGCAATTTGATATGAATAAATCTTCTTATCTATCGCGTTGAATGTACTTAGCTGTGTTGTTAAAAACCTGCAACACTATACGCGATACGTTTATCGTCATTTTTTTGGCGAACAGCAGGATCAATTCCAGGATCAGGGAGATGTACCATGCGCGTTTTGAACCCCATCACCAGTGCTTTACTGTTGGCCCTGGCGAGTGCCAACGTACAGGCGATGTCGATTACCGAGGCTGTCCAAAGCGCCGTGGACTACCACCCACAAGTCAGCTCCAACCGTAACAGCAAGCTGTCGGCCGATGAAGACGTGAAGTTCGCGCGTGGTGGCTACTACCCTTCCGTGGACCTGGTTGCCGGTTATGGCCGCCAGCGCTCGGACAATGCCACGACCCGTGCCGAGGGTAACCACAACAAGGAAACCCTCAACTACACCCAGTCCGAACTGCGCCTGCGGCAGATGATCTTCGACGGCTTCAACACCGCGAATGAAGTAGGCCGCACCGAGGCGGTCTCTACCTCGCGCGCCTATTACACCCAGGCCGTTGCCCAGGATGTCGCCCTGCGTGCAGTCGAGGTCTACCTGGAAGTGCTCAAACGCCGTGAACTGGTGACGCTGGCCAAGAACAACCTGCAAGCTCACCTGCGCGTCAACGACCAGATTGGCCTGCGCAACGAGCGCGGCGTCGGCAGCACCGCCGACCTCGACCAGTCCCGCGCACGTCGCGCCCTGGCGGAAAACAACCTGGACACCGCCGAAGTCGACCTGGCCGATGCCGAGGCCAATTTCTTCAGCGTGATCGGTCGCGCCCCGGACGAGCTGGAAAGCCCGCAGAGCATCAAGGGCGAGGTGCCAGGCACCCTCGACGAAGCCCGCGACGGCATGCGCCAGAACAACCCGTACATCAAGTCTGCCCAGGCTGACGTCAACGCCGCCGAGCGGCAGTACGAAGTGGGCAAGTCGACCTTCTACCCGCGCTTCGACGCCGTTCTGGCAACCGGTGCCAACAACAACACCGGCGGCGAGAAAGGCCACAACAACAACGACTGGCAAGCTGGCGTGGAGATGAACTACAACCTGTTCCGCGGTGGCAGCGACAAGGCTCGCCTGCAGTCCGACGCGCACAAGATCAACCAGGCACTGGACATTCGCAACAACGCCCTGCGTGAGTTGACCGAAAACCTGAGCCTGGCGTGGAACGCCATGAACAACGCCAGCAAGCAGCTGCCAACCGCGCGCGAATACGCCGAGACCACCAAACGTGTGCGCGCGGCCTACCAGGACCAGTTCGGCCTGGGCCAGCGCACCCTGCTGGACGTCCTCGACAGTGAGAACGAGCTGTACAACGCAGACCGTCGCTACACCGAGGTGCGTTATACCGAAGAGTTCTCGCGCTACCGCGTACTGGCGACCATGGGTGAATTGCTGAGCAAACAGCATATTTCGTTGCCACCAGAGGCGCTGGCGACCACGGAAGTCCGCACCGAGGCGCGTCTGCCTGAGATGCGTTGAGCGGGTTTTAGGTAGCGGGGCTGCTTTGTGCTGCGAATGGGCTGCAAAGCAGCCCCCAACCCTCATTCGCGGCCATGATTACGCTGAAAAGTCTCTACGCCCATGGCCCTGATCTGCCCCTCGATCAACGCCTCGAACGGCGCCAGCAGTGCATCGAAACAGGCCGGTTGCTCCAGCGTGTTCAATGCCCCGACCACCGCCTCGATCGTCGACAATGCACCCGCCTCCGGCGCTTTGCGCAACCGATAGCGTGAAGCGGCCGCCTGGGCCAGCGTCACCCGTGGCAGCCCCCCCAGCAACGGGTTCAGGTACAGCAGCTTGCGCGCCTTGCGCCAGGTGCCGTCGGGCACGATCAGCAGCAAAGGTTTGTCGCCCGCCTCGCCATAGGCTGTCAGCACCTGGGCGTCATCACCCGGGAACAGCAGCACCGGCTGGTATCCGGGGGTGGCGAGCAGGTCAGGCAGGTCATCGAACACCTCTCCAATCCGCAGCTCGGCATTGTTCAGGCCAAGGGCAGCCAGGCGCGCCGTGTTCAGGGCATGGGCAGTTTCACTGGGGTGCTGCAGCAGGATCACACGGGTGCGGCTGTCGAGCGCGGGGATCAGTGGGCATAGGCAATGGTCGAGCGGGCGCTGGCAGCGCTCGCAGCGGGGTCTGGGCATGACGGTCTCCTTGGCGGGGACAGTTTGCCACATAACCGGGGCTCGCTTTGCGGGCCCCGCGATTTCAACGGTTGAACCTTTCCGCCAGGCTATGCAGGTACTCCGCCATGCGCTCGAGGTCCTGGCTGATTTCCGCGCCTTGCCTGGCTTGCCCGGCACTCTGGTCGCACAGCTGGGCAATTCTCACGATCTGCTGGTTGATGTCTTCAGCCACATGGCTCTGTTGCTCCGATGCCGTGGCCATCTGCTGGCTCATGCCAGTGATGCGGCTGACCGCCAGGGCAATCCCGCTCAGTGCCGCCTGCACCGCCTCGACACTGTGCACACTGTCCCGGGAAATCTGCTCGCCCCGGCTGGCAGTGCTCACCGCTCGCTCCGCCCCGGCCCTCAACGAGGCAATGATATGGTGGATCTCTTCGGTCGACGCGCGGGTACGCTGCGCCAATGACCGCACCTCATCAGCCACCACGGCGAACCCCCGCCCTTGCTCACCGGCGCGCGCCGCTTCAATGGCGGCGTTAAGCGCCAGCAGGTTGGTCTGCTCGGCAATCGAAGTGATCACGTCGACCACGCTGCCAATCGACTGGGTCTGCTCGGCCAAGGCGTTGACCGCCTGACCAATGTCATTGACCGCGTCGCTCATGCTGCCCATGGCTTGCAGGCTCTTCAGGGCCAGCTCGCTGCCCTGCTGCGCCAGTTGGTCGGCATCACCTGCCGCGTGTGCCGTGCTCTGCACGTTGTGGGTGACCTGCTGGATGGTTGCCGCCATCTGCGCGATCGCCGTGGCGGACTGGTCGGTCTCGCTGCGCTGCCGGTCGAGCATCTGCGCCTGGGCATCGGACAAGTCGGAAGACTGCGCCGCCCGCGACTTTACCCCGACACCGGCATCCACCAGCCGGGTCAGGGCCGTTTGCAGGCGGGCTTCTTCGCTGATGATGGCCAGGTCGAGCTGGCCCTGCAGGCCTGGGTTGTCGCTGTAGGTCAGCGCCACCAACGGACTGGTAAAGGCCTTGGGATGCTCAGCCAACGTGCGGCGAATGGCCTGGTTCTGCCGGTGCTCGACCCAGTACCAAGCCAGCAGCAGACTTGCCATCAGCACCGCGAGCGCCGCATAGGGGGGCAACCAAAGGTAACCCGCCGCCGACAGCAGGCCTGCGCCGATCAGTGGCCAGCCATGGCCCAGGCCGTGCCCCAGGCGAGCAGCCCACGGCACTGGGCCGCGACCATCACGCAAACGCGCATACAGTGCCTCGGCACGGCGGATCTGCTCGCGCGTGGGCACCGAGCGCACCGACTCGTAGCCACTGATCCGGCCTTGTTCGTATATCGCCGTGACATAGGCGCTTACCCAATAGTAATCGCCGTTCTTCGCCCGGTTCTTGACGATGCCCATCCAGGGTTTGCCCTGCTTGATGGTCTCCCACATGTGGCCAAACACCGCAGGCGGCATGTCCGGGTGGCGCACCAGGTTGTGCGGTTGGCCGACCAGTTCGTCATAGGTAAAGCCGCTGATTGCCACAAAGGCGTCGTTGCAGTAGGTGATTCGGCTGCCGAGGTCAGTCGTGGAAATAAGGCGTTGATCGCCGGGGAAGGTTCTTTCGTGCTCAGTGACGGGCAAATTCATGCGCATCTTGGGCGATCCTTGCAGGATGAAATAAGGGGAAATCATCAGCGCAAGTTGATATGTAGCAGAGCGCTATCAGGTTAGCGGCCAGCGTTTACCGGAATTTAACCCGCTCCCGACGGAATGCATGAATGCGTCGCATCTCAGCCCACGTTGAGCTGGCTTTTCAACAGGTCACGGAAGGTCTGGATCAACGGTTCGCGGCTGCGCCCGCGGCGAATGATCAGCGAGAACGGGGCCTGGTAACCAAAGGTCGACGGCGACAGTACACGCAAGTCACCTTTGTCGACCCAGGCCTGGGCGTAGTGTTCAGGCAAGTAGCCGATATAGGCCCCGGAAAGGATCAGGATCAGCTGCGCCTCCATGCTTTCAACCGTCGCCGCACTGTGCTTGAAGCCATGCCGGGCCAGTTCGGCCTGGCTCCAATAACCACGGCCGACCATGCGCTGCTGGGTCACCACCTGCTCGGGAATGCGCCGCTCGGCATACAACGGGTGGCGGCTGCTGCAGTACAGCCAGTGCTGTTCGCGGTACAACGGCTGGTAGAGCAAGCCGCTCATCCGCGAAGAAAACGCACCGATGGCCAAGTCCAGGCGGTTGTCCTGCACACCCAATTGCAGCTCGTAGGGGCTGGACACCGACAGGTGCAGGTGCACCGCCGGGTGCTCCTGGCTGTAGGCACCGATGGCTTCGGCCAGCGGCAAGGCGCGGTCACCGACCGTGGAGTCGATCACGCCAAGGTTGAGGGTGCCACGCAGTTCGCCCTTGAGGGCGGCGGCATACTGCTCGAAACCGTCCAGCTCGGCCAGCAGGCGCAGGGTTTCCTGATGGAACAGCTCGCCCTTGCTGGTCAGGCTGAAGCCACCCCGACCCCGGTGGCACAGCACGATACCCAACGCGCCCTCCAGCTGGCTCATGTAGGTACTGATGGCCGAGGTCGACAGGTTCAGCTCGCGCTGGGCGTTGGCAAAGCCCTGGTGGCGCACCACGCTGATGAAGATGCGCAGCAGTTTCAGGTCGGGCAAGGTCGAGGCCATGATGCAACGGTTCCACAAGGGTATGTGCGCGCAGTCTAACTGCTCTACCCGCCTTTAGTTCAGAAAATCCTGAACTAAGTATTTGTCGGTAGCGATTCTTCCCCGGTACTCCCTTGAGCAGACTTGGCCGAAATGTCCCTGCCCGCCGGCAAACCAAACGTGAATGGCGCGCGGCGGCACAGGTTCGAACAAACACAACAATCGACCGACTGATGAGGCCCACCGTGGACAAGACTCTCCACCAACCACTGGGCGGCAACGAAATGCCGCGTTTCGGCGGCATCGCCACCATGCTCCGCCTCCCCCACCTGCAAAGCGCCGAAGGCCTGGATGCTGCCTTCATTGGCGTACCGCTGGATATCGGTACCTCGCTACGCTCCGGCACCCGCTTCGGCCCGCGGCAGATCCGCGCCGAATCGGTGATGATCCGCCCGTACAACATGGCGACCGGTGCCGCCCCGTTCGACTCGCTGTCGGTCGCCGATATCGGCGATGTGGCAATCAACACCTTCAATCTGCTGGACGCCGTGCGCATCATCGAAGAAGCGTATGACGAGATCGTCGAGCACAACGTCATCCCCATGACCCTGGGGGGCGATCACACCATCACCCTGCCGATCCTGCGTGCGCTGCACAAGAAACACGGCAAGATCGGCCTGGTACACATCGATGCCCACGCCGACGTCAACGACCACATGTTCGGCGAGAAGATCGCCCACGGCACCACCTTCCGCCGTGCCGTGGAAGAAGGCCTGCTCGACTGTGACCGCGTGGTGCAGATCGGCCTGCGCGCCCAGGGCTACACCGCCGATGACTTCAACTGGAGCCGTCGCCAGGGCTTCCGCGTGGTCCAGGCCGAAGAGTGCTGGCACAAGTCACTGGAGCCACTAATGGCCGAAGTGCGGGAAAAAGTCGGCGGTGGCCCGGTTTACCTGTCTTTCGACATCGATGGCATCGACCCGGCCTGGGCGCCCGGTACCGGAACCCCGGAGATCGGCGGCTTGACCACCATCCAGGCGATGGAGATCATTCGCGGCTGCCACGGCCTGGACCTGATCGGCTGTGACCTTGTCGAAGTCTCCCCGCCTTACGACACCACCGGCAACACCTCGCTGCTCGGTGCCAACCTGCTGTTCGAGATGCTCTGCGTGCTACCTGGCGTGGTGCGTCGCTAATACCGCTCTACCCCGGCAGGAGCCATGAGGGAGGGCCACTGAGGCCCGCCAACACAAGAAAAGACCGCCGGGCGCCGTGCAAACGCCCGCGCGGTCGATCTCGCCATAATAAAGATAATCGGGAGACCCCCAATGGCCTTGGACATCATTGTTGTAATGATCTACACCGCCGGCATGCTCGGGCTTGGCTGGTATGGCATGCGCCGCGCGAAAACCCATGAAGACTACCTGGTAGCCGGGCGCAACCTCGGCCCGGTGCTGTACATGGGCACCATGGCCACCACCGTACTCGGTGGCGCTTCCACCGTCGGCACCGTGCGCCTGGGCTACGTCCACGGCATTTCCGGCTTCTGGCTGTGCGCAGCCCTGGGCCTGGGCATCATCGCCATCAACCTGTTCCTCGCCAAACCGCTGCTGCGCCTGCGCATCTTCACCGTGACCCAGGTACTGGAACAGCGCTACAACCCCACCGCACGCCAGGCCAGCGCCGTCATCATGCTGGCTTACGCGCTGATGATCGGGGTCACCTCGACCCTGGCCATGGCCACCGTCCTGCAGGTGCTGCTGGACCTGCCGTTCTGGGCTTCGCTGATGCTCGGCGGCGGCGTGGTAGTGCTGTACTCGACCATCGGCGGCATGTGGTCGCTGACCCTGACCGATATCGTCCAGTTCGTGATCAAGACCGTCGGCCTGATGTTCATCCTGCTGCCAGTGTGCCTGTACAAGGCCGGTGGTTGGGACACCCTGGTGGCCAAACTGCCAGCGGCCAGCTTCCAGCTGACTACCATTGGCTGGGACACCATCATCACTTACTTCCTGATCTACTTCTTCGGCATCCTCATCGGCCAGGACATCTGGCAGCGAGTGTTCACCGCCCGTGACGAAAAGGTCTGTCAGCGAGCCGGCACCACCGCCGGTGTGTATTGCGTGCTGTATGGCCTGGCCTGTGCGGCGATCGGCATGGCTGCGCATGTGCTGATGCCCGACCTGGCCAATCCGAACAACGCCTTTGCCGAGATGATCAAGACCACCCTGCCCGATGGCATCCGTGGCCTGCTGATGGCCGCGGCCCTGGCGGCCATGATGTCCACCGCCAGCGCCGGTCTGCTGGCTGCCTCGACCACCGTGACCGAAGACCTGCTGCCCAAGCTGCGTGGCGGCAAGCAGTCGAGCCTGGGCACCAGCCGCCTGTTCACCCTGCTCACCGGCCTGGTGGTGCTGGGCATCGCGCTGATGGTGAATGATGTGATCAACGCCCTGACCCTGGCTTACAACCTGCTGGTCGGCGGCATGCTGATCCCGCTGATCGGGGCGATCTTCTGGAAGCGTGCGACCACCGCAGGCGCGATTGCCAGCATGTCGCTGGGCTTTGCCACCGCCCTGCTGTTCATGTTCCTGGACGGGCTGGAGGCTAATACGCCGATCTACTACAGCCTGGCAGTAGGGCTGGTGAGCTTTGTGGGCGTGAGCCTGGTGTCGCGCAAGTCGGTGGCGGCGGTGAAGCTGGCCTGACTGCTGTACCGGCCCTTTCGTTTGTAGCAGGCTTGCACGCGCGAAAGGGCCAGTACACGCAATAGACAATCAGCAGACACAAAAAGGCCGCTGCACCCACTCGGGTGAAGCGGCCTTTGTCGTTAATCAGCGCCGACGCGGTTGACGTTTGCGCTGCTCTTCATCAGTCGGGATCGGCACCGGCTGCAAGGGTGGTGGAATCAGCCCCAAGGCGACGGCCAGGTCGTGGAGCCAGTTTGACAGTGGTTTATTCATAATGCCCCCTTGACGGGTCAGCCTCACGGCAAATCAATCCTGCGATGTTTCATACAGATCATAGCCCTATGTCCTGTATTACGCATGCCTCTGTTCCTACAGATAAGGGCGATTTTGACTCGGATCAAGCCGTGGCGGCGCATTCCGACGACTGGTTAATCGTTTCGCTTTGTTGCAGGTCGATCCATGCCTGCAGATTAGCCCCGCGCATACCCTGGCGCCACATCAGCCAGGTGACCGCCTGATCGAAAGGTGCCTGCAGCGGGTGCACCCTCACCCGATCACGTCCAGGCAGGCTGTCGAGCATCGACTGGGCCATCATCGCCACACCCGCACCCGCGATCACACAGGCCAGCATGCTCTGGTACGACTCGATCTCCATCACCCGCCCCATCGGCGTATGGGCATGGGCATACCAGGCCTCCAGGCGCATGCGGTACGAGCAGCCCTGGCGGAAGGTGAACACCGCCTTGCCCGCCACGTCCTTGGCGGTGAGGACCGCCGGGTGCTCGGGGCTGGTGATCAGTACCAGTTGCTCATCGCACAGCGGCACGCCATCCAACCCGGCAAGGCTCGGTGGCCCGTCCACAAGAGCAGCATCCAGGGAGTGGTTCAACAGCCCTTCAAGCAACTCGCCGCTGGGTGCTGCACGCACTTGCAGGTTCACCTGCGGGTAAGCCTGGTGATAGCGCGCCAGCAACGCCGGCAAGTGGGTCGCCGCCGTGCTGTACATGGTCCCCAGCACGAAGTCCCCAGCCGGCTGACCGCCACGCACGGCGCCCAGCGCTTCGTCGCGCAAGGCGGACATACGGTTGGCATAGTCCAGCAGCACCTTGCCTGCTGGCGACAGTTGCAGGCGCTGACGTTCGCGCAGGAACAGTTCGACGCCCAGCTGCTCCTCAAGTTGGCGCAGGCGCGTGGAGAGGTTTGATGGCACCCGGTGCAGGCGCTCTGCGGCGCGGGTAACCGAGCCTTCCTCGGCCACGGCCTGAAAGATACGCAGTTGGCTGAACTCCACAGCATTCTCCAAAACAGAACAACTTGATCATCATTATTCAATTTTATTGAAAATAAAAGCACCCTAACCTGCCAGCCATCACTTATATCCGCGCAGGAGACCTGTCATGTCGCCACTCATTCAACTGCTCGCCAGCGCCGTGGCGCTGATGATGGCCATGGGCATCGGCCGTTTCGCCCTCACCCCGCAACTGCCACAACTCATTGCCGAAGGCCAGCTCGACCTGACAGTCGCCGGGCTGGTCGCGGCGGCTAATTACCTGGGCTATTTCGTGGGTGCGGTGGACGCCATGTTCGCCCGCTCGCCAGGCCAGGTACGGCTGCGCCTGCACGGGGGGCTGTGGCTGTGTGTGCTGCTGACCCTGGCCTCATGGGCTGCCGACGGCTTTTGGGGCCACCTGCTGCTGCGCTTCGGCACAGGCGTGGCCAGCGCCTGGGTGCTGGTGATGATCACCAGCCTCAGCCAGCAAGTAGCCAATGCCCACAACCGCCAGCGCCTGGGAGCGCTGGTTTTCGCCGGACCCGGCCTGGGTATTGCCGTGACCGGGCTACTGGCACTGGCCGCGCATGTGCAGGGGTTGGGCTCGGCTGCACTGTGGCTGATCTATGCCGTGGCTGCCTTGGTGATGCTGCTGGCCGTGCAGCCGTGGTTGCCACGGGCACTGCAAGCGGCACCGGCTCGGCCGCCAGTGCGACAAGGCCCGACGCGCAGTGTCGGCACTGGCCGCCTGGGGTTGGTGTATGGCCTGTATGGCATGGGCTACATCCTGCCAGCCACCTTTCTGTCACAGATGGCCAATCAGCAGTTTCGCGGGCAGTGGCTGGCTGACCTGTTCTGGCCGGCGTTTGGCCTGGCGGCGGCGCTGGGCGTTTTGCTGGTGAGCGTAAGCCGTGGTGGCCGCACCTCGACCTGGTTGACCACCACCCTGTGGTTGCAAGGGCTGGGTGTGCTGGCCTGCCTGATGGGTGGAGGTATCGGGCTGGTGCTGGGTGTTGCGCTGTGTGGCGGGCCGTTCCTGGCCTGCATGCAACTGGTCATGCAGCGCTCGCGCGAGTTGGCGCCACATGCCACACAGCGCAATGCCGGGCTGCTGACCGCGTGCTTTGCCTTGGGGCAGTTGAGTGGGCCGCTGCTGGCGGCGCTCAGCAGCCATTACAGTGGCGGGCTGCAACCGGCATTGATGCTGGCGGCGGGCGGGTTGGCGGTGGCTGGCGTACTGGTCCAGTTGCCGGGTAACGCACAGCAGGGAAGCGCCTGTCAGGCCAAGGCTGCATCCTGAGTCGATGTAGCCTGCTCCGGCCGCCCGCGAAGGGGCCGGTACAGGCTATCCATCACCCTACCAACCGCCGCAATTGTTGTTTCACCCAAGGCTCGGCACTTACCAGGATCACACCCAGCAATACCATCAACGCGCCCACCACGAAATTCGCACTGAGCGGCTCATCCAGCAGCAAAACGCCAAAGGTCACCCCAAACAACGGAGTAATGAAGGAAAACACCGCGAGGTTCGACGCCAGGTATTTGCGCAGCAACCAGAACCAGGTGAGGTAGCTGATAAACGACACCACAATCCCCTGGAACAATACACTGCCCATCGCCAGCGGCGTCAGCGACACCGCGCCGATCTGCCCGCTGAGCAGGGCAATCAGCAGCAGCCCGGCAAAACCGACCGCCAGCTGATAGAACAGGGTCAAGGTCGCCGGCGCCTCCGATAGCCGTGAACAACGCACCACCACCGTGGTCGCGCCCCAGGCCAGCCCGGCGATCACGCCAAAGGCATCTCCCAGCAAGGTGCGGCTGTCCATGTGCTCGAACGAAGTGCCACCGGCAAAGGCCATGGCAATGCCGCCGAAGGCCAGCAGAATGCCCAGCCACTGCAGCAGCCGCAAGCGTTCACTGGGTAGACGAAAATGCAGGCCCAAGGCGGTAAATACCGGCGCGGTATAGAGGAACACCGACATGTGCGCCGCCGAGGTCAGTTTCAGCCCTTCGGCAATGAACAGAAACTCCACCCCGAACAGCCCGCCCGCCACCAACCCTGCGCGCCAGGTGCTGCCGACCTGCTCCCAGCCACCCCGCCAGCACAGCATCAGGCCTACCAGCACAGCGGCAATGCCATTGCGCAGTGCTGCCTGCATCACCGGGGCGATGTCGACGGCGGCGGTCTTGATCAGCACCTGCTGGCAGCCCCAGATCAGGCAAAGGCCCAGCATTACCTGGAAGGCAAAGGCGTCAGGGTTCTTGCGGACCGCGCTCATAAGCGGGCCTCTGGGGTGATCGTAGGCATGGGCAAGGCTCGGCAGCGTTCAGAAGCTACCGATTATCGGGTTTTGAACGCTGCACTTGCCAGCCTTAAAACGACCTCAAGCAATCTGAGCCTTTGCAGATACCTGTTCGAACGTCGTTTCGTCCAGCGCATCCTCCTGCTCATCCAGCACCTGGCGCGGGTGCTCGAAGCCGGGGATGCTGCTGTCGATCAGGCTCATCAAGCGCGAGCCGCGTTCGGTCAGGACGAAGTTTTCGCCATTGCCGCCGTCCTCTTCAGGCCGGCATTCAATGAATCCGCGCTCAAATAGCAGCTTTTCATACTCGCATGCACGGGTTTTCAGGTGATCCACGTCACCCACCGGCTCACCCTTGGCGGCCAGTGCAGCAGCATGCTGTTCGGCATAAGGGCGGGGTGTGAAGCTGTGACCGGCGCCGTTCTGCACTTCGTGCAGCAAGCGTTCGATCAGGTCCCAGTCGTAGGCGATGCTCATGGCTACGGGCTCCTGCTGTGGACGAAAGGGGTACACAGATTGGGACCTGCCAGGGTTGCCAAGCGTTCCGAAGCGCTTAGCGCTGGCGTTGTTGCGCTTGCATGTACTGGCGCAGCAACTGATTGATGCGGGTCTGGTAGCCGCTGCCCTGCTCCTTGAACCAGGCGAGGACATCTGAGTCCAGTCGAATGGTCACCGTCTGCTTGGCGGGAACGCGCAGCTCGGCCTGGCGGAAAAAGTCCTGGTCCAGTTCAGGGATATCTGATGTGTCGATATCCTTGTCGTCCTGTCGGGCCAGGCGGCTCCAGTCAGTTCTCGATGATTTGGTCATAGTACCTGGCCTCCCGTTTGGTGGCTTTTCTTGCAGAAATGATGCGTATCACCTCACCCCGCCTCTCCGTGTACACGACGACACCTATCAGCGCCTTTAGCCATCCCAGGCTGACCCAACGTTCTTCAGCACATTCCACATCCTCATCACGCCGGATCAGCATGGGATGGTTGAACATGTCAGGAACGTCGGCAAAGTCGATGCCGTGCTTGCGGATATTGCTCTGGTTTTTCCCTTCGTCCCATTCAAAGAACATGGGACGACCTGTATTTACAGCTGTACATACAATACCCCCTCTTTTCCTTCGAGACTAGAGCGATGTAGCGTGCTGCTCAACGGCGCTGGAGGGATACGGGAGCGTTTCAGAAACGGACTACCACCACCAAAGAAATCTTCCATCGGTCGCAAGCCCTGAACTTCCCTGCCCCCACAGCCCTCCACCGGGCATCACCACCGCCGGAGGTTGGAAGGATGAAACCGCTACTGCCCATAGCCTGTGCCACTGCCCTGCTCTGCGCCCTGCCCGCTTGGGCCTGCACACCTGAAGAAGCAACGCAGAAACGTGAGGAGCTGGCCGGGCTGGTCACTCAGTTGACCGAGCAGAACCCGCAAAAGGCCAAGGAGATCAATGATGAGCTTCAGGGGATGGATCTGGGGACGGCGAGCAAGGACTTGCCCGACAAATGTCAGCTGATCGACCAGCGGATCAAGGAGTTGAAGCAGGCAGAGAAAAAGGCGGAGTGATCGTTCGTCGCCTGCGCACGCCCTTCGCAGATGCGAACTTGCGTCGCTTCTGCAAAGGGCCTGCGTGAGTCTTATTCAGCAGCAGGCTTGCGCTTCTTCAGCGGTGCGAGGCCATCTGCACTGGCCAGAGGCGCGTTGGCCTTCGGCTTGGCAGTAGGCTTGCGCTTGGCGGCAGCTTTCTTGTCGCCGGTCTTCTTCTCGACCTTTTTCTTCTTGCTGCCGGCCGCCTTGCCCGAGGCCTTGACCTTCTTCGGCCCGTTGTAGGTGCCCTTCACTTCCTTGATGACCCGGCGCTCGAACTGCTGCTTGAGGTAGCGCTCGATGCTCGACATCAGGTTCCAGTCGTTGTGGGTGATCAACGAGATCGCCAGGCCTTCGCCACCGGCACGGCCGGTACGGCCCACACGGTGTACGTACTCGTCACCGCTGCGTGGCATGTCGAAGTTGATCACCAGGTCCAGGCCGTCGATATCCAGGCCACGGGCTGCCACGTCGGTCGCCACCAGCACTTTGGAGCTGCCCTGCTTGAAGCGCTCGATGGCCAGCTTGCGGTCCTTCTGGTCCTTTTCGCCATGCAGCACGAAAGCCTTCACGTCCTTGGCCACCAGGTGACCGTAGATGCGGTCGGCCATGGCGCGGGTGTTGGTGAAGATGATCGCCTTGTCGAAGGTTTCGTTGGCCAGCAACCACTGCGCGATCTGCTCTTTATGCTGGTCGTGGTCGGCGGTAATGATCTGCTGGCGGGTGCCTTCAGCCAGTTGCGAGACACTGTTGAGCATCAGGTGTTCAGGGTCTTTCAGCACCTTGCCGATGATGTCGCGCAGGGCCGCACCACCGGTGGTAGCCGAGAACAGCAAGGTCTGCTCGCGGTTCTCGCACTCTTTGCACAGGCGCTCCATGTCTTCGGCAAAGCCCATGTCGAGCATGCGGTCGGCTTCGTCCAGGATCAGGACCTGCACGTGGGACAGGTCGAGGTTGCCGGCATTGAGCTGCTCGAGCAGGCGACCCGGGGTGCCGATCAGCACGTCGGGCACCTTGCGCAGCATGGCGGCCTGTTCCTTGAAGTCTTCGCCGCCAGTCACCAGGCCCGACTTGATGTAGGTGAACTGCGAGAACAGCTGCACCTGCTTGAGGGTTTGCTGGGCCAGCTCACGGGTCGGCAGCAGGATCAACGCGCGAATCTCGACACGCGGACCGCTGAGGTCGACCAGACGGTTGAGCAGTGGCAGTACGAAGGCCGCCGTCTTGCCGCTGCCGGTCTGCGCAGTCACACGCAGATCCCGCCCTTGCAGGGCCAGGGGGATGGCCGCGGCCTGCACCGGGGTTGGCTCGACAAATTTAAGCTCGGCCACGGCTTTAAGCAGGCGTTCATGCAGGGCGAATTGGGAGAACACGGAGGTAACCTCAGACAAGTGCGGGAAATTCAGTTGCATAGGGTAACGTTTTCTGCAGCCTTAGCCGAATTTCTTTTGGCAACTTTGTCGCTATCCGCGCTCTAATACGGCTTCGTTTCGCAACAAGACTGTATGCAAGCCCATGGATATCCAACGAATCTGGCGTGACTCCCTCGACCTGTGGGGCACCCTCGACCAACATCCTATGCTGCACGCTGCCATCGGTCTGGCAGTACTGCTGCTCATCTCCCTGGCAGTCGGCCGCCTGGCGCGCTTCCTGATACTGCACGGCGCGCGCCTGCTGGCCCGCCAGCCTGCACTGAAGTGGCTGGACGACCTGCGCCACAACAAGGTGTTCCACCGCCTGGCACAAACGACCCCGTCCCTGGTGCTGCAGTTCGGCCTGAAGCTGGTGCCTGAGCTGTCCGACACCGCTCAGCACTTCCTTGGCAATGTCGCCCTGGCCTTCACCCTGTTGTTCATGACCATGGCGCTGTCATGCCTGCTGGATGCCCTGCTCGACATCTATGCCCGCACCGAACACGCCCGCACCCGCTCGATCAAGGGCTACGTGCAACTGGCCAAGATGATGTTGTGGATCTTCGCCTCGATCATCATCGTCGCCACCCTGATCGACCGCTCGCCGCTGTTGCTGCTGTCCGGCCTGGGTGCGATGTCGGCGGTATTGCTGTTGGTGTACAAGGACACCCTGCTGTCATTCGTCGCCAGCGTGCAACTGACCAGCAACGACATGCTGCATGTCGGGGACTGGATCGAAATGCCGCAGGTAGGCGCCGATGGCGACGTGGTGGACATCACCTTGCACACGGTGAAAGTGCAGAACTTCGACAAGACCCTCGTTTCCATCCCCACCTGGCGCCTGATGAGCGAGTCATTCCGCAATTACCGCGGCATGCAGCAGTCCGGTGGCCGGCGCATCAAGCGCAGCCTGTTCATCGACGCCGCCGGCGTGCGCTTCCTCACCCGCGAAGAAGAACAGCGCCTGAGCCAGGTGCAGCTACTGAGTGACTACCTGGCGGGCAAGCGCCAGGAACTGCAAAACTGGAACGAGGCGCTGGGGCCGGTGGCGGACCTGTCGGCCAACCGCCGCAAGCTGACCAACATCGGCACCTTCCGCGCGTTTGCCCTGGCCTATCTGAAGAACCATCCCAACGTGCACCCGAACATGACCTGCATGGTGCGGCAGATGCAGACCACCGCCGAAGGCGTGCCGCTGGAGATCTACTGCTTCACCACCACCACGGTGTGGGCGGATTACGAGCGCATCCAGGGGGACATCTTCGACTACCTGCTGGCGGTGTTGCCGGAGTTTGGCTTGAGCTTGTATCAGCAGCCCAGTGGCAATGACATGCGGGTGGGTTTGGCGGGGCGTTCAGCCCAAGAGCCATTGCCTCGTCGCCTGGAAGAAATGAGCGAGGCTTGAGATTGCCGGGGCTGCCTTGCAGCCCATTCGCGGGTGAACCCGCTCCTACAGGGACCTCACAGCATCAGCCGTGCTGCCACCCTGTGGGAGCGGGTTGACCCGCGAATGGGCCGGCAGCTACTCCGCATAACCCAGCAGGTACAACAACCCCGTCAAGGTCACCAGCGAGGGGGGACAACAGGATCGTCCGCGAAATCAACCCCGCCTCAAGGTTGGAATACTCCGCCAGCATGAACGGCCCGGTGCCGGTCGGCAGGTTGAATACCTTGTATGCCAGCACCCAAGTCAGCGCCGGCTGCCCCACCAGCTTCAAGCCCACCAGTGGCCACGAGCTGGCTTGCGCACCCCCACGCTTTCTGCCAGGAATGCACCCTGCAATACCGAGGCCGCACGGCGTGGTGGCCAGCACCAGCATGAACGTGCTTGCTTCAAGAAAATACCTCTCACCCCACTATATATCGATTTTTCTGATTCCTTAAATGTTCAATATCAAAAAAAACATCGAAATTTAAGATCAAAACCCAGATTAAACACCTATATACTGAATGCGCATCATTACTTGATGCATTCAATTATCATTCACATGGAGTGTTTATGAAAATCGACTATTCAAATCCCTTGTCTAAAGCTTTTACAACGGAGCACAAGGGGATGACGCTTGCCGACGCAAGCCCAAAGACCCTACTCAAGAAACTCAAATCTGCTCTTTTTAACCTTGCTAATCCGCCATGCTCCCCAGGTTGGGCTCATATCTGCGGTAGTGGTGGCTGGAATTGGTAAACAAGCTCTAAGCAGTTAGATTACCTGTAATCTCAAATTCACTGAATTTGAGTCAGAATACTGATCGGCTACAGTAGACCCCTTTCCAACTTGAAAGGGGTTTCATTGCTTCAAGGAAGAAGATATGACATTTTTATGGACGATCCAGCAGCCACCTCCCGCTGAGGCACCCGAATTCGTAATTGAAGCCTATAACAATATCAAGCCTTATTTAGAAACCTTTTTAACTGGGCCCCACCCTTATAGAAAGGGGGTAATGTGCCCGTTCATGCCAAAGGCTTTATTGTCGAATGAGATTTATTTTTCTTGCATTGAAAAGCGCCGATCAGATCAAGAAATTATCTCACTGATTGAGAATTGCATCACATTCTATAAGGCGCGAGCAAGAAAAACCCCGGGCGCCATTATAATTCTCTTCGAACCAGATCTAGATACTAGCCGCCTTCTTCGCATACACATCGAGGCGAAGCCGATTTGTATAAAAAGCGAGTTGATGATAGGCGCACTATACAAAGACAGCCCAGCTCCAAGCTTGCATTCCAATAGCTATTTCCCCCTTAGAACTACCACCCCCACGTTGGTGCTTAGAGATCTCACGTCCCAGGACTTATTATTTCTCAATCCTGATCACTATAACATCAAACAAAAGATAGGGTTTTTGGACTCATTCATAAATAAATTCAGCCCCCATGATGGCAAGGGCTTCACAGGCAAGCAGCTCGCTCAAGCAAAAGCTTTGAGGAACGCTTACGCAAAAACCAGAATGAAAAACACTGTAGCCTTAGTCATATTGAGCGCCTCGGTTGCTTTATGTACCTTGCTCGCATTAGGAATTAATTGAGCATGAAAGACAGAAGCTTTGTTCTTGCTATTTTTTTTGCTGTTGCACAGCAAACCCTACTTGCATTTTCCACGTACTTCATTGCCAAGGCCGGGACTACGCTAGCCGATGGTAATTTAACGCTGATTTTACGCTACATTTCTCTTTTTTTTGGATTTGCGCTTGCTGCGTATATTGTGAGCTCCATGTCTTCAATATATGTTACTAAAGCGGCAAACGCCATATGGCTTAACTACACGAAGTCTGTGCTACGTGAAGCCTCTAGTGACATGCGATACGCATCAGATAAAAACAAAAAAAGTCTAGCGCAGTGGATCAGCGGGGAGGCGTCTTCTACTATTACACATGCTTGTGGTTTTTACGTTGGGTTAATATCGACATGCCTGAATGTGATCATGACGCTAGCTGTGTTTTATTTCACGACCGGTTTAGAGATTACGATAGCCATTTCGATCTCACTTTTAATATCTGCCGCATTAGTGAGCATCTTAAAGAACAGAATCAAGCATACTGCCGGAAACATGCAGCGAAAGCGACTTGATGCGCTATTGTCCATTGAGCTCACTTGGGACTCAGCGACCTTAGGCAGCCGAAAAATGAAAGCAGATAGCTTTGAATCTTTAGAAAAAAAAGCGCGTTCGTATTTTGGCGAAGTAAATAGATACGTTTTACTAGAACAGTTCATTGCATGTTTGCCTATTGCTCTTGCAACCATTATTGTAGCCGCGACCATTCAGACTCCAAACATCATCACTGCCGCAAACATAGGCGCTTTGGTGGCAATGCTACCAAGAAGCTTGCAGGTATTCGGGAACATTCACTCCTTGAGCATTTATTTTAGTCAACTCCTCTTGGTTCGTACTAAAATGAGAAACCTTTACCGTTTCGCTTCCGAACTTGAAAAGCATGAAAACCTTTCCTCCATGAACTTGAGCAACATCAAGATTGAAGAATGCAACTCCTCTCAGAGCATTACGCCTTCCGAACTGTTAGACCAACTAAAAAACGGCTCAACAACAGTGGGTCGCTATCTACTTAGCGGAAATAACGGATCAGGAAAATCCTCCTACCTTAAACGAATTAAAGCTGCTGTACATGACGCTCTCCTGATGACGCCCGAGGCGCAATTTGTTAAGCTGGAAAACAATCTTTCCACGGGTGAGCGAAGATTGTTACAAATTGAGAAAGTTTTGTCCGCACCACCGCCAATCGTAATGCTAGACGAATGGGATGCCAACTTAGATTTAGATAACATTAGCCGCTTCAATGCTATTCTTGATTCGGCGGCAAAGAATATTGTGGTTATTGAGGCCAGGCATAGACGCTAAACTTCAGCTCCCATGGAGATTGCATCCAAAAACAAATGTGTAAAACCAGCACCCTTTTTTTCAGCGTGTTTACAGCGATGTTTCTACTGCTTCACCACCACGGTGTGGGCGGATTACGAACGGATCCAGGGGGATATCTTCGCTACCTGCTGGCGGTGTTGCCGGAGTTTGGCTTGAGCTTGTACCAGCAGCCCAGTGGCAATGACATGCGCGTGGGGTTGGCCGGGCGCACGGCGGCAGAGCCGATGCCGCGTCGCATTGAAGATATGAGCGAGGCTTGAGATTGCCGGGGCTGCCCTGCAGCCCCGGATCAAAGGGCGAGTCAGGCCTTGCCAGCCAGCGGCGCCTGTGCGCGCCCACCCAGGCGGCTCAGCCACACCGACGCCAGGATGATCCCCCCGCCGATGAACAGCCGCCCCAGCGGCTCGTGCTGGTTCCAGATCAACAGGTTCAGCAGCAGCCCCACCGGCACATGCAGGTTGTTCATCACCGCCAGCGTACCGCCAGAAACCAGGCATGCACCTTTGTTCCACCAGTACAGCCCCAGCGCCGTCGGACACAGCCCCAGGAACAACAGCACCAGCCATTGCACGTCAGTGCTCGGCAAGTGCTGGGTATTGCCGAACAGCAGGAAGGCCGGCAGCACCACCAGCAAGGCACCGAGGTAGAAGTAACCGAAGCGGGCGTAGTGTGGCAGGTCGCTGGGGTGGCGAGCGACCAGGTGACGATACAGCACCTGGCCGGCAGCGTAGGTGAAGTTGGCCAGTTGCAGCAGCAGGAAGCCGATGAAAAACTCGCCGCTGATGCTGTCGAAGCGGATCACGGCAGCACCGGCCACGGCGACCAGCGCGGCCACCAGCGCCCAAGCATTGAAGCGCCGGTTCAGGGCATCTTCGATCAAGGTCACGTGTAGCGGCGTGAGGATCGTGAACAGCAGCACCTCCGGTACGGTAAGCACGCGGAAGCTCAGGTACAGGCAGACATAGGTGATGCCGTACTGCAGCGCGCCAATCAGCAGCATGGAACGCATGAAGCGTGGCTCGACCTGGCGCCAGCGGGTCAGCGGAAGGAACACCAGGCCGGCCAGCAGCACCCTGGCGAGCACTGCGAAATAGCTGTCGACGTGCCCGGCCAGGTACTCGCCGATCAGGCTGAAGGAAAACGCCTGGATCAGCGCGACGATTATCAGGTAGCCCATGGTTGCCTCTCGTGAATCAAGGCGGCGACCTTAGCGGGTTGCGGCGAAGAAGTTCAACCATGAGGAATGTAGGGGCTGTACCGGCCTCTTCGCGGGCACGCCCGCTCCCACAGGGACCTGCATATCTTCCGGCGAGCGAATAGGCCGGCACTGACCACCAAAAAACCCCAGGCATAAAAAAGCCCGGCCATACAAGCCGGGCAGGTACACCCAAAGGAGCAAAAACAGGTGTCAGGTTTGGGAATTCGTGAAGCCTCAGGCCACCGCTGCCAGCTTGGCCTTGGCCTGGTTGACGCCCTTCTCGTGGAACTCGCCGCTCATGTTCAGGCCTTCGGCATGGATGAAGTCGACATCGTGGATGCCGATGAAAGCCATGACCTGGCGCAGGTACGGTTCCTGATGGTCACTGCTGGCACCCGCATGGATGCCGCCGCGGGCAGTCAGGACGATGGCGCGCTTGCCAGTCAGCAGGCCTTGCGGGCCGGTCGGGGTGTATTTGAAGGTGATGCCGGCACGCAGCACATGGTCCAGCCAGGCTTTCAGGGTGCTGGGGATGGTGAAGTTGTACATGGGCGCAGCCATCACCAGTACGTCGGCAGCCAGCAATTCATCCGTCAGCTCGTTAGAACGGGCCAGGGCCTCCAGTTCGGCGGCGCTGCGCTGTTCTTCGGGTTTCATCCAGCCACCCAGCAGGTTCGCGTCCAGGTGGGGAACCGGGCTTACTGCCAGGTCGCGCACAGTGATCTGATCGGCCGGGTGAGCGGCCTGCCATTGCTGAATGAAGTCCTTGGTCAGCTGACGGGAAACGGAATCCTGCTGGCGGGCGCTGCTTTCGATGATCAGTACGCGGGACATGGGGGGGTGCCTCCATCGGCAAAAAAGGGTGCGATTCGATGGAGGTGAGATTAAGGCTTGACCTATCGATAAAAAAGCGTAAAAAGTGGGTCCAATCTATCGATTAATCCGTTTATTCCGCACTGCAGTTCAAGGCGATCCGCAGTTTGATGATTTGCCGATTGAATTTGGCAGTGACATCGACGCTTTTACCTGCCGGTACGTTCACACGGCGTACCCGCGGTGCCTCCGGGCCATTGCGGAAGGTCACCTTGCATGCAGCCGGGACCTGCCCATAGTTGTTGAGGGTGATGGCGCCAATGTCATAGGCCGTGTCATAGGCGGTGTAGTCGAGCTTGACCCCGGTCAGCTCCTTCTCCACATCGATGGGATAAGCCATGGCCCCGAGGGGCAGGCACATCAGTATTGCCGCACAACATTTCTTCATGGGCCGCTCTCCTTGAAAGAGCGCAGCTTAGGACAACAGGAGCGAAAGATGAAAGCGCCGCGCGTAACCCTTGACCAGTGGCGAACCCTGCAAGCAGTGGTCGATCACGGCGGGTTTGCCCAGGCCGCCGAGGCCTTGCACCGCTCGCAGTCATCGGTCAGCTACACCGTGGCCCGCATGCAGGAGCAACTGGGCGTCCCGCTGTTGCGCATCGATGGCCGCAAGGCGGTGCTGACCGAGGCCGGCAATGTGCTGCTGCGCCGCTCGCGCCACCTGGTCAAGCAGGCCAGCCAGCTCGAAGACCTGGCCCACCACATGGAACAGGGCTGGGAAGCCGAGGTGCGCCTGGTGGTCGATGCCGCCTACCCCAGCGCCCGTCTGGTACGCGCGCTGGCTGCATTCATGCCACAAAGCCGCGGCTGCCGGGTACGCCTGCGTGAAGAAGTGCTGTCTGGCGTGGAGGAAGTGATGCACGAAGGCATCGCCGACCTGGCCATCAGCAGCTACAGCATCGGCGGCTACCTGGGCGCCGAATTGAGCGCAGTGGAGTTCATCGCCGTCGCCCACCCCGAGCACAGCCTGCACCGCCTGGGACGCGAACTGACCTTCCAGGACCTGGAAAGCCAGCTGCAGGTGGTGATCCGCGACTCTGGCCGCGCCCAACCGCGCGACGTCGGCTGGCTGGGCGCCGAGCAGCGCTGGACCGTCGGCAGCTTGGGCACCGCCGCCACCTTCGTCAGCAGCGGCCTGGGTTTTGCCTGGCTGCCCCGTCACATGATCGAGCGCGAACTGCGCGAAGGCGTGCTCAAGCCATTGCCGCTGGATCAGGGTGGCAGCCGCCATCCACTGTTCTACCTTTATTCGAGCAAAGAGAAGACCCTGGGCCCGGCCACGCAGATTCTCATCGACCTGCTGCGCAATTTCGACACCGCGCCACTGGACGTGCCCTTCGCAGCCCCCCCACAAGCCTGAGAGGACCGCGCCCATGGCCTATTTCGAACACGAAGGATGCACGCTGCATTACGAGGAATATGGCCAGGGCGAACCCCTGGTGTTGCTGCACGGCCTGGGCTCCAGCTGCCAGGATTGGGAGTTGCAGGTGCCGCTGTTCAGCCGCCACTACCGGGTGATACTCATGGACATCCGCGGCCACGGTCGCTCCGACAAACCCGCTGACGGTTACCAGATCGCCACCTTCAGTGCCGACCTGCTGGCCCTGCTCGAACACTTGCACACAGGCCCGGTGCACTTCGTCGGCTTGTCCATGGGCGGCATGGTCGGCTTCCAGTTTGCCGTCGACCACCCTCAATGGTTGCGCAGCCTGTGCATCGTCAACAGCGCCCCCGAGGTCAAGCGTCGCACCCGCAGTGACTGGCTATGGTGGTTCAAGCGCTGGAGCCTGGCGCGTGTGCTCAGTGTCGAAGCCGTCGGCAAGGGGCTGGCCGAGCGGCTGTTCCCCAAACCACAACAAGCAGACCTGCGGCAGAAGATGGCCCAGCGCTGGGCGCGCAATGACAAACGCGCCTACCTGAAAAGCTTCGACGCCATCGTCGACTGGGGCGTGCAGGAACGCATCGGGCAGATTCACTGTCCTACCCTGGTGATCGCCGCCGACCACGATTACACGCCGATACAACTGAAACAGCGCTATGTCGCCCTCATACCCAACGCCAGGCTGGTCGTCGTCGACGATTCCCGGCACGCTACACCCCTCGATCAACCCGAGGTCTTCAACCAGACCCTGCTGCAGTTCCTCGCAGCCGCTTCCACCTCTCAAGGATCTTTGAGCCCATGCTGAAAAAACTCCTGCTCACCGCCTGCTCGGTCGCCTTTGCCACCAGTGTCATGGCGTCCGACAAGACCCCGCACGTCCTGCTGGACACCAGCTTCGGCCAGGTCGAAATCGAGCTGAACGCCGAGAAGGCACCGCTCAGTACCAAGAACTTCCTGGAGTACGTCGACAGCGGCTTCTACAACAACACCATCTTCCACCGCGTGATCCCGGGGTTCATGGTCCAGGGCGGTGGGTTCACTGACCAGATGGTGCAAAAAGATACCAAGGCCCCGATCAAGAACGAGGCCAGCAACGGCCTGCAGAACACCCGCGGCACCCTGTCGATGGCGCGCACGTCCAACCCGAACTCGGCCACCAGCCAGTTCTTCATCAACGTCGCCGACAACGACTTCCTCAACCCGGGCCGCGACGCCGGTTATGCCGTGTTCGGCAAAGTGACCAAGGGCATGGAGGTGGTCGACCAGATCGTCAACTCGCCGACCACGATCAAAAAAGGCATGCGCGACGTACCGGCCGATCCGGTCTATATCAAGTCCGCCAAACGTATCGACTGACCGCAGGCTTCACAAGGATGTGAAACCGCCTGAAGGTCGGACGAACAGGAGTGTTGTCGCCCATGCTGTACCGCCGTTTCGAAAGACTGATCGATATTTTCCGCGAGGCACCGAGCGAAGCCCCCCCGAGCACGGTGTGGCCGTTCTACCTGTATTACCTGCGCCAGGTGTGGCCCAGCTTCGTGGCCCTGCTGGTGGTCGGCCTGGTTGCCTCGCTGATCGAGGTGGCGATGTTCAGCTACCTCAGCCGCATCATCGACCTGGCCCAGGGTACGCCCAATGCCAACTTCTTCAGCGAGCACAGCGGCGAGCTGATCTGGATGCTGGTGGTGATTCTGCTGCTGCGGCCATTGTTCTTCGGCCTGCACGACCTGCTGGTGCACCAGACCATCAACCCCGGCATGACCAGCCTGATCCGCTGGCAAAACCATACCTATGTGCTCAAGCAGAGCCTGAACTTCTTTCAGAGCGACTTCGCCGGGCGTATTGCCCAGCGCATCATGCAGACCGGCAACTCGCTGCGCGATTCCGCCGTGCAGGCGGTGGACGCGCTATGGCATGTGCTGATCTACGCCATCACCTCGCTGGTGCTGTTCGCCGAGGCCGACTGGCGCCTGATGCTGCCGCTGCTGGCGTGGATCGTCAGCTACATTGCCGCGCTGTTCTACTTCGTGCCACGTGTCAAGGAGCGCTCGGTGGTGTCTTCGGACGCACGTTCCAAGCTGATGGGGCGTATCGTCGACGGCTACACCAACATCGCAACGCTGAAGCTGTTTGCCCATACCGACTACGAACAGCAGTATGCGCGTGAGGCAATCCGCGAGCAGACCGAGAAAACCCAGCTGGCCTCCCGGGTGATCACCAGCATGGACGTGGTCATCACCACCCTCAATGGCCTGCTGGTGGTTGCCACCACCGGCCTTGCCCTGTGGCTGTGGAGCCAATCGCTGATCACCGTGGGTGCCATCGCCCTGGCCACTGGCCTGGTGATCCGCATCGTCAACATGTCGGGCTGGATCATGTGGGTGGTCAACGGCATCTTCGAGAACATCGGCATGGTGCAGGACGGCCTGCAGACCATCGCCCAGCCGGTCACCGTCACCGACCTGCCCAATGCGCCGGCCCTGAAGGTCAGCCGCGGCGCGGTGCGTTTCGATGACGTCGACTTCCATTACGGCAAGGCCACCAATGTCATAGAAGGGCTCAACCTGGACATCCGCCCGGGCGAGAAAATCGGTTTGATTGGCCCGTCCGGGGCAGGCAAGTCGACCCTGGTCAACCTGCTGTTGCGCCTGTACGACGTGCAGGGTGGGCGCATCCTCATCGACGGCCAGGACATTGCCAAGGTGAGCCAGGCCAGCCTGCGTGCACAGATCGGCATGATCACGCAGGATACCTCGCTGCTGCACCGTTCGATCCGCGAAAACCTGCTGTACGGCCGCCCCGGTGCCAGCGATGCAGAACTGCACGAAGCTGTGCGCCGCGCGCGGGCTGACGAGTTCATCCCACAGCTTTCGGATGCCCAGGGCCGCACCGGTTTCGATGCCCATGTGGGCGAACGCGGGGTCAAGCTGTCGGGAGGCCAGCGCCAGCGTATCGCCATTGCACGGGTGCTGCTGAAGAACGCGCCGATCCTGATCATGGACGAGGCCACCTCGGCGCTGGATTCGGAAGTGGAAGCGGCGATCCAGGAAAGCCTGGAGACGCTGATGCAGGGCAAGACGGTAATCGCCATTGCCCACCGGCTTTCCACCATTGCCCGTATGGACCGGCTGGTGGTGCTGGACAAGGGGCGAATTGTCGAGAGTGGCAGCCACAGTGAGTTGCTGGAGCAGCAAGGGCTGTATGCCCGGTTGTGGCATCACCAGACCGGAGGCTTTGTCGGGGTCGATTGACACCTGTGCGGCCTTTTCGCGGGTAANGGGTTTACCCGCGAAAAGGCCGGCACAGGCAACACAGATCTCTCAGTCCCGGCGGTAGGGCAACATCCCCCGCGCCTCCTCGGCATACCCCTTGACCCCTTCCCGTTCCTGCAGCAGAAAATCCTCCACCGCCCGCCGCAACCCTGGGTGCAGCAGGTAATGCCACGACCGCGTCAACACCGGCTCGAACCCGCGTATCAATTTGTGCTCGCCCTGTGCCCCGGCATCGAAACGCTGGTAACCCTCGGCAATGGCAAAGTCCATGCCCTGGTAGAAACACGTCTCGAAATGCAGCCGGTCGAACTCATCCAGGCAGCCCCAGTAGCGGCCAAACAGGCTGTCGCCCCCCACCAGGCTCAAGGCCATGGCCACATCACGACCACCCTGGCGGGCCATCACCACGCGCACCGCCTCGGGCATGCGCTCGGCCAGCAGGCTGAAAAATTCGCGCGTCAGGTAGGGGGCACGACGGCGCACCGCATAGGTGTTGGCATAGCACAGAAAGACGAAGTCCCACTGTGCCTCGTCCAGTTCATCACCGCGGTACCAGCGGAAGTCGATACCCTGCCCCGCCACCTGCTCGCGCTCCTTGCGCATCTGCTTGCGCTTGCGCGAGCTGAGGCTGTCGAGAAAGTCCTGGAAGTCGCGATACCCCCGGTTTTGCCAGTGAAACTGGCAACCCAGGCGTTCCATCCACCCAGGCAGGCCCGCCAACTGCGCGTCCAGCGCCGGGTCGGTGAAGTTGATGTGCGCTCCGGACAGCCCACCCTTGCCCAGATACTCCGGCAGGGCCTGCAGCATCAACAAACCGTCAGCCGGATCGGCCGCCAGCAGCCGTGGGCCGCTGACCGGACTGAACGGCACAGCGCCAAGCAGTTTTGGGTAGTAGGCGATACCGGCCCGCTCACACGCATCGGCCCAACCATGATCGAACACATACTCGCCAAACGAGTGCCACTTGCGGTACGCGGGCAACAGCGCCCGTACCTGTCCGTCACGCTCCAGCACCAGGTGCTCGGCGGCCCAGCCAGTGTTGCGCGCCACGCTGCCGCTGTCCTCCATTGCACTGAGAAAAGCATGGCGCAGGAAGGGTTGGCCGGCTGGCACAAGGGCATCCCAGGTGGCCGTCGGCAGATCACGCAAGTGGGCAAGGCTGTACAGGCTGGTCACGTTTTCGGCTCGCTGTCTGAAGACCGTCAGTATCCCCAAGGAAGGCCCGTCGCTCAAATGACGAACGCCGGGTGGGTCCTTTAATACTCAATTACTTAACAACAGTGCCACTAATCAGACATTAATCTGTCATTGGCCCCCGCAATACTTGCGCCTGTTTTCCGGAACCCTAGAACCTGTCTATTCAGGCCCTTTCCGAAGACATGCCAACGCAGGGGCAGGCGCTTGAGCCTCCCCCATTTTTTTCAGTAGGGAGAACCTTATGCGTCTTGTTTCCACACTTACCGGAGTAAGCCTCACCGGCATGATGCTGGCTCTGAGTGCCCCGGCCAGTGCTGCTGTCGACGCCAAGCTGCTCGAAATGCTCCGCGCCAATGGCTCGATCAACCAGGCGCAGTACAACGAACTGCAGGGCGACCTGGCAAAAGAAACCAAGGAAAAGGCCGACCAGAAAGCTCAGTCCGAACGTATGAGCTCCTTTGAACAAAAAGTGGCATGGGCCGCCAAGACCCAGATCAAGGGTGACGTGCGCCTGCGTTACGAAGACGTCAACGTCGACGATCCGAACAGCAGCAGCGGCAACCAGGACCGCCAGCGAGTACGTGCCCGTGTCGGCTTCTACAGCGAGATCAACCCGCAGGTTGACGCTGGGGTTCGTATCGCCACTGGCAGCAGCGCTGACCGACGTTCGACCAACCAGAGCTTCGACAACTACTTCGACAAGAAGTCGCTGTGGGTCGACCTGGCCTACCTCGACTGGCACCCGACTGCAGTCCCTAACCTGCACCTGATTGGCGGCAAGATGCAACAGCCTTGGGTGAGCATGGGCGACATCATCTGGGATAGCGACATCAACCCGGAAGGTGTGGCGGCCACTTACAAGGCTGACCTGGGCGGGGCCGAAGTGTTTGCCAGCGCCGGTCAGTACACCTTGAAGGACAACGTCGATGGTGACGGCGTCCAGTACAAGCACGATGCACAGGTCTACCACGGCCAGTTGGGCGCCAAGTTCGCGCCGGCCGACGTGCTCAAGCTCACCGTGGGTGCCAGCATCTATGGTTACGACAACGACAAGGAAGCCGCCATCCTGCAGTCGTTCGGCAACACCACCAACGAGTTCAATCTGGTGGAAGGCTTTGGCCAGATCGACTTCACTGGCTTGGCCATTCCGTTGTCGGCCTATGGCCAGTACGTGAAGAACACCGACAGCACCGACGGCGAAGATCAGGCCTGGCTGGCTGGCCTGAAAACCAAAATGGGTGCCTGGAGCCTGGACTACAACTACCGCGATGTGCAGCGTAACGCGGTGGTCAGCCTGTTCACCGATTCGGACTTCGGCAACGGCTACACCGGTTCGCGCGGTCATAAGTTCAAGGTCGGTTACGAGATCGACAAGAACTTCTCCCTGGGTGCTGCCTACCTGATGGCCAAGACCGACCTGTCGCAGCTGCCGAACAGCAATGCTGACGTCGACACCCTGCAGGTAGACCTGGAAGCCAAGTTCTAAGCAACACCCTGCTCTGCTTCACTTGAAGCGGGAAACGCCGACCCCA
>NZ_JBQENN010000014.1:76986-114202 GCF_052044625.1 Pseudomonas sp. 22515 | reverse complement strand
CCCGCGAAGAGGCCGTAACAGGCGCCTGATGAATCAGCGCTTGCGCAGAATCACGCTACCAATCGAATACCCCGCACCAAACGAGCTCAACACACCCAACGAGCCTTTGGCCAGGTCATCCTGGTACAGGTGGAAGGCAATCACCGACCCCGCCGAGCTGGTATTGGCGTAACGGTCCAGAATCACCGGTGCCTCTTCCTCGGACACTTCACGCCCCACCAGTTTCTTGACGATCAACTGGTTCATGCTGAGGTTGGCCTGGTGCAGCCAGAAGCGCTTCACGTCGCCCGGTTGCAGCCCATTCTCCTGCAGGTGTTCACCGATCAGCTCGGCCACCTTCGGGCACACCTCGCGGAACACCTTGCGGCCTTCCTGGATGAACAGCTTGTCCGCAGCGCCTTCACCCTCTTCCGCCGCACGGTTGAGGAAGCCGAAGTTGTTGCGGATGTTGTTGGAGAACTCAGTCCAGAGCTTGCTGCTGACGATGTCGAACTGGTGCGCCGAAGTGGCTTGGTCGGCACGCTCCAGCAACACGGCGGTGGCGGCATCGCCAAAAATGAAATGGCTGTCGCGGTCACGGAAGTTGAGGTGGCCGGTGCACACTTCGGGGTTGACCATCAGCACCGCCCGCGCCTGGCCCAGCGCTACGCTGTTGGCGGCGGTCTGGATACCGAAGGTGGCCGACGAGCAGGCCACGTTCATGTCGAAGGCAAAGCCCTGGACACCCAGTGCCTGTTGCACTTCGATGGCGATGGCCGGGTACGGGCGCTGCAAGTTGGAGCAGGCGACGATCACCCCGTCGACATCGGCCGCCGTTCGGCCTGCGCGCTCCAGGGCCTGGCGGGCAGCGGCCACGGCCATTTCACACAGCACCGATGGTTCATCGTTGCTGCGCTCAGGCAAGCGCGGCTTCATGCGTTGCGGGTCGAGGATACCGGCCTTGTCCATGACAAAGCGGCTCTTGATGCCCGAGGCCTTTTCGATAAACGCCGCGTCGGAGAGCGGCGCCGCCTCGACTTCACCGCGCTCGATGGCGGCAGCGTTGTCCTGGTTGAACTGCTGCGACCAGGCGTTGAAGGAAGCCACCAGCTCTTCGTTGGAAATGCTCTGGGCCGGGGTGTACAGGCCGGTGCCGCTGATCACGACGTTATGCACGGTCGTTCCTCTGGTCAAAGGCCACCGCCACAGGGCGCTGGCTGGAAACATGACAGGTTAATGGCACTTTAGTGCCAATTCAGGGGCCTACGTTTACCCCCGCAAGGCGGACTCACCCGCCAAGGGCCGCAAAGCGGCCCCAAACGCCCCAAAGTTTGCCACAAATAATAGAGGTTAGCCTTCCACCTGACTCCATTGTTTGTTCAATCGCTTGTCAGAAATCGGCACTTTGGTCCCCAACTGCTGGGCAAACAGCGACACGCGATATTCTTCCAGCCACCAACGGTACACAGTCAGTTGCTCATCGCGCTTACCTTCCTGGGCATGCTTGTCGGCACGGGCCTTGTACTGCGCCCACAAATTGGCCAGCTCGCCGCTCCACACCCGGTCCTTCTGTACTTGCGAGCCGAGTTTCTCGAGGCGCAATTCAACCGCCTTGAGGTAACGCGGCAACTCCTTGAACCACACCCCAGGCGTTTCGCGCACGAAGCCCGGGTACACCAGGTTGCCTAGCTGCTGCTTGATGTCGTTCAGTGCCACCGCTTGGCTCAGGTCGATCTTGCCCTTGAAGCGTTTTTGCAGACCATGCCACAGCTTCAGCACTTCCAGGGTCTGCCTTGCCAGGCGCTCGGCATGCTCGGCCCAGCTGCCGCGCTTGCGTTCAGCCAGCGCGGCCAAGGCCGCGCCATCACGTGGCAACGGTTGTTCGCCTTCAAGGATGCAACTGTCCAGGCTGGCCAGCAGAATGTCTTCGACCAGCGCCTCGACCCGCCCCATTTCACGGTACAGCAGGCCCAGCTCGGTCAGCCCCGGCAGCTTGCCGCGCAGGAACTTGGCCGGCTCGGCCAGTTGCTGCAGCAACAGCCGTTGCAAGGCGCGGCGGTGCTGAAACTCGGCTTCGGCCTGGGTCGAGAAGCGCCCTTCACGCACAGTGCCGTTGTCTTCCACCAGCGCCGGGTACACGGTCATCGACAGGCCGGCGATCTTCTGCTGAGCGGTCTGCTTCACTTCGCTGAAGGCCTTGGCCTGCACCGGCTGCTCACCCTTGGCGTCACGCGGCACGGCCAGGGCAGCCTGGCTGGCGGCAGCAAAGCGCGCGGTCAGTTCCGCCAGGTCGCGGCCTTCGCCAAGGAACTTGCCCTGGCCATCGACCACTTCGATGTTCATGCGCAGGTGGCCTTCGACCTGGTTGACCGACTCGTCCCAGGCCTCATCCGACACACGCGCACCGGTCATGCGCAGCAGCTCCTGGCCCAGGGCCTGCGGGAGCGCCCCTTGGCCGAAGGTCATGCGCGCCAGCGAAGCCTTGACGAAGTCAGGCACCGGGACAAAGTTCTTGCGCAGGGCCTTGGGCAGGTTGCGCACCAGCGCCACGCACTTGGCCTCCAGCAGGCCCGGCACCAGCCACTCCAGGCGCTCGCCCGGCAGGCTCGGCAACAGCGGCGCCGGCACCCGCACCGTCACACCATCGCGGGGGTGGCCGGGCTCGAAGTGGTAGCTCAGCGGCAGGCGCAAATCGCCCACCTGCATACTGTCGGGGTACTGTGCGGCGGTCACTTCGCTGGCCTCGCGGGCCAGCACGTCCTCCTCGCGCATGATCAGCAGGTTGGCGTCCTTCTGGCTGCCCATGCGGTACCAACTGTCGAAGGTCGCCGTCTGGTGGATTTCCGCCGGCAGGCGTGCTTCGTAGAAAGCGTACAGCGTTTCTTCGTCAGCCAGAATGTCACGCCGGCGAGCCTTGGCTTCCAGCTCGTCCAGCGCTTCAAGCAGGCGTTTGTTGGCCGCCAGGCATTTGGCCCGCGACTGGATTTCGCCACCCACCAGGCCTTCACGGATGAACAGCTCGCGCGAGGTCGCCGGGTCGATCGGGCCGTAGTGCACCGGCCGACGGCCGACCAGGATCAGCCCGTAGAGCGTGATCTGCTCGTAGGCCACCACCTGCCCGCGCTTCTTCTCCCAGTGCGGCTCGAAATGGTTTTTCTTGATCAGGTGGCCGGCCAGCGGTTCGATCCAGTCCGGCTCGATCTTGGCCACCATGCGCGCATACAGCTTGGTGGTTTCGACCAGCTCGGCAGCCATGACCCACTGCGGGCGCTTGCGCCCCAGGCCCGACGATGGATGCACCCAGAAGCGCCGCTGGCGGGCGCCCTGGTAGTCGCCCTCTTCGGTCTTCTGGCCAATCTGGCTGAGCAGCCCGCTGAGGATTGCCTTGTGCATCTTCTGGTAATCGGTCGGTTCCTTGTTCACCGTCAGCTGCAGGTCACGGCAAATCAGCGCCAACTGACGATGAGCATCGCGCCACTCGCGCAGCCGCAAGTAGTTCAGGAACTGCTTGCGGCACCAGTTACGCAGCGGGTTGGCAGTCAGCGCCTGGCGTTGTTCCTCGAAGCCGCGCCACAGGTTGACCAGCGCCGCGAAGTCCGAGTCCACGTCCTTCCACTGTGCGTGCGCCTGGTCGGCGGCCTGCTGGCGTTCTGGGGGGCGTTCACGCGGGTCCTGCACCGACAGCGCACTGGTGACGATCAGCACTTCCTGCAGGCTGCCCAGGCGCGCGCCTTCAAGCAGCATCCGGCCCAGCCTCGGGTCGATCGGCAAGCGCGCCAGCTGGCGGCCAATTGGCGTCAGTTGGTTCTCGCGGTTAACCGCCGAAAGCTCCTGCAACAGGTTGAAGCCATCGCTGATGGCTTTGCCATCCGGCGGCTCGATGAACGGGAAGGCATCGATTGCGCCCAGGCGCAGGTGCAACATCTGCAGGATCACCGCCGCCAGGTTGGTGCGCAGAATCTCCGGGTCGGTAAACGCTGGCCGGCTGTTGAAGTCCTCTTCGCTGTAGAGACGCACGCAAATGCCCGGCTCGACCCGGCCGCAACGGCCTTTACGCTGGTTGGCACTGGCCTGTGACACCGCCTCGATCGGCAGGCGCTGGACCTTGGCGCGGTAGCTGTAGCGGCTGATGCGCGCGGTCCCGGTGTCGATCACATAGCGGATGCCAGGCACGGTCAGCGAGGTTTCGGCGACGTTGGTGGCCAGCACCACGCGGCGTCCGGTGTGCGGTTGGAAGATCCGCTGCTGCTCGGCCGGCGACAGGCGCGCGTACAGCGGCAAAATCTCGGTATGGCGCAGTTGCGCCTTGCGCAGGATCTCGGCGGCATCACGGATTTCCCGCTCGCCCGGCAGGAAGATCAGCACATCGCCCGGCCCCTTGCCCTCGCTACGCTCGTGCTGCGCCAGCTCGTCGAGGGTGGCAAGGATGGCCTGATCGACGGTGAGGTCATCCTCGATCTGGTTGCCCTCTTCGTCCTGTTCGCTGGTCAGCGGGCGGTACCAGGTGTCCACCGGGAAGGTGCGCCCGGACACCTCGATGATCGGCGCACCGTCGAAGTGCCTAGAGAAGCGCTCCAGGTCGATGGTGGCCGAGGTGATGATCAGCTTCAGGTCCGGTCGACGATGCAGCAACGTTTTCAGGTAGCCGAGCAGGAAGTCGATGTTCAGGCTGCGCTCGTGCGCTTCGTCGACGATGATCGTGTCGTAGCGTTCAAGGAAGCGGTCGTGCTGGGTTTCGGCCAGCAGGATGCCGTCGGTCATCAGCTTGACCAAGGTATTGGAATCGCTCTGGTCTTCGAAACGCACCTGGTAGCCGACCAGCGCGCCCAAGGGCGTGCCCAGCTCTTCGGCGACTCGCGCGGCCACGCTACGCGCTGCGATCCTGCGTGGCTGGGTATGGGCGATCAACCCATGGCTGCCACGGCCAAGTTCCAGGCAGATTTTCGGCAACTGGGTCGTCTTGCCAGAGCCAGTTTCGCCGGCGATCACCAATACCTGGTTTTCGGCCAGGGCCTTCTTGATTTCGTCACGCTTGGCGGCGATGGGCAGGTTGTCGTCGTAGCGTACGGTCGGCACGCTCTGCTGACGCGCGGTGACCTGAGCGCAGGAGGCCTGGACCTTCTCCACCCACTGCGCCAGCTTCGCCTCGTCGGGGCGCTTGCGCAGTTCGTGCAGTTGCCGGCGCAGGCGATGGCGGTCGGCAATCATGGCGTGGTCGAGGTTTTGCAGCAGTTTGTCGATGGCGTGGTCAGTCATGGGGCTTTTTAGTGATGCAGGTGAGCCTGCTTTTTCATGATCGGCATTCGGAAAGTCGGGCGATTGTCGCAGATTTGCGGATTCTCTGCTGCTTGCACGCTCCCTGTGAGAGCGGCCTTGTGTCGCGATAGGGCTGCAAAGCGGCCCCAGCAACTTCTGAATGGTCGCTGATGGCCGGGGCCCGCTACGCGGCCCTTTCGCGACGCAAGCCCGCTCCCACTTTGACCGTGATGCTTTCACCACGAATGTTTAGCCAAGTGCGATGTAAAGGTTGCCATTCACTGCTTTAATCAACCTTACGCCGCATGTGAGTATCAAAGGCATGACTCCCGCCCAGCCTATCGCCCCACCGTCGTCCCGCCCTTCGCTACCGAAGGCCCGGAGCCGTGCCGGGGAAAATCCGCTGGTCCACATCATCCTCGCCTTCTGGGCCTTGTGGCACTGCCGTCACGCGCGCCCACCGGACACCTCGCTCACGCCATTGTGACCAAACCCGGCCAGCGTCTGGCCGTTTGACTCAACTGGGCCGCCTGCTTGCGCGGTGGCCCTGCGCGCCTATGAGCGAATTGATCATGCACTTTGCCCCTGTAGAGCAGGCTACCCGTTTTCTGGCCGACAACCCCGATATCGAGCTGTTCGAACTGTTCATCCTCGACGCCAACGGTGTGCCACGCGGCAAGCTGTTGCACCGCGAGGAACTGCTGGCCGTGTACCAGACAGGCCGGCCACTGCCCAGCACCATCCTTGGCCTGACCCTCAATGGCGACGACGTGGAAAACTCCGGCCTGGTGTGGGACGTAGGCGATATCGACTGCCGTGCCTACCCGCTGGACGGCAGCCTGGTGCGGCTGCCCTGGCGCCGGGTGCCCACCGCTGCAGTGCAGGTGAGCATGCACCCCAGCGAGGGGCTGCCGGCCAGCATCGCTGACCCACGCCATGTGCTGCTGCGCACCATCGAAGCGTTGAAGGCCGATGGTTACCACCCGGTGATGGCCTGCGAGCTGGAATTCTACCTGCTTGACCAGCAGCGTGATGCCCAGGGCCGCCCACAACCGGCACTGGACAACGATGGCGGTCGCCCACGCAGCACCCAGGTCTATGGCCTGCGCGAACTGGAGCAGATCGAACCGTTCCTCGCCGACCTGTACGCTGCCTGCAAGGCCCAAGGCATCCCGGCGCGCACGGCCATTTCCGAGTACGCCCCCGGCCAGGTGGAAATCACCCTGGAGCATGGCGATGCGCTGCAGGCGATGGACCAGGCGGTGCGCTACAAGCGCCTGGTAAAAGGTGTGGCCCATGCCCACGGCATGCAGGCCTGCTTCATGGCCAAGCCATTTGCCCAACTGGCCGGCACCGGCATGCACATGCACCTGAGCCTGGCCGACAGCGCCGGCAACAACCTGTTCGCCAGCGAAGACAAGGCCGGTACCCCGCTGCTGCGCCAGGCCGTGGCCGGCATGCTGCGCCACCTGCGCGACTCGCTGCTGCTGTTCTGCCCCAACGCCAACTCGTACCGACGTTTCCAGGCCAACAGCTATGCGCCCCTGGCGCCAACCTGGGGCGTGGACAACCGCACCGTGAGCCTGCGTGTGCCAGGAGGCCCTGCCAACAGTCGCCATGTGGAGCACCGCATCTGTGGCGCGGATGCCAACCCTTACCTGGCTGCAGCGGCGATCCTTGCTGCCAGCCACCAGGGCATCCGCGAACAGCTTGACCCAGGTGCCCCCGTTGAAGGCAACGGTTACGCTCAGGCCACCGAACACCTGCCCACCGACTGGCTGACCACCCTTGACGCCCTGCAACATTCCGAATGGGCCCGTGAAGCACTGGGCGAAGACTTCCTTGGCGTGTACCTGAAGGTCAAGCGCGCCGAGTACCGCCAGTTCATGGCTGAAGTCAGCGAACAGGACTGGCGCTGGTACCTGCACCAGGCCTGAGCCCCTACAAAACAAGGAACACCCATGAACGCAGCATTGAACAACGGCCCGGCGCAGCGCGCGCCGTCCTATTACAGCGCCACCCTCAACGACCACAGCGAGTACCCGCAACTCAAAGGCACGGTGCAGGTGGATGTGGCGATCATCGGCGGTGGCTTTACGGGCGTGGCCACGGCGGTTGAACTGGCCGAGCGCGGCCTGAAGGTCGCCATCGTCGAAACCAACCGTATCGGCTGGGGCGCCAGCGGTCGCAACGGCGGCCAGGTCACCGGCAGCCTGTCGGGCGACGAGGCCATGCGTTCGCAGATGCGCAACCACCTGGGCGCCGAAGTGGACGATTTCATCTGGCACTTGCGCTGGCGTGGGCACCAGGTGATCGAGCAGCGCGTGGCGCGCTATGGCATCGATTGCGACCTCAAGCGTGGCCACCTGCATGCAGCCATGAAGCCTTCGCACATGAACGAACTGCGTGCGTTCGAGGCCGAAGCACAGCGCCGCGGCATGGGCGAGCAGGTGCAACTGCTCGACCGCGCTGCAGTGGCGGAGCATCTGCAAAGCCCGCTTTATCTGGGTGCGTTGAAGAACCTGCGCAACCTGCACCTGCACCCACTCAACCTGTGCCTGGGTGAAGCCCGTGCCGCACATGGCCTGGGTGCACTGATATTCGAAAATTCCGAAGTGCTGGACATCGTCCATGGCCCGCGCCCGGCGGTGGTTACCGCCCACGGCCGGGTGGAGGCACGCCAGGTGATGTTGGCCGGCGATGTGTATCACAAGCTGGAAAAGCGCCAGCTCAAGGGCAAGATCTTCCCGGCCATGGGCGGTATCGTCACCACCGCGCCGCTGGGTGAGCTGGCCGAGCAGATCAACCCGCAGGACCTGGCGGTGTACGACTGCCGCTTCGTCCTCGACTACTACCGCCTGACGGCCGACAAGCGCCTGCTGTTCGGCGGCGGCGCCAACTACTCAGGCAAGGATTCACGCGACATCGAAGGCGAATTGCGCCCCTGCATCGAACGCACCTTCCCGGCATTGAAGGGGGTGCCGATCGAGTTCCAGTGGAGCTGCGCCATGGGCATCGTGGTCAACCGCATCCCGCAGCTGGGCAAGCTGTCGGACAACGTGTGGTACTGCCAGGGTTACTCGGGGCACGGCATTGCCACCAGCCACATCATGGGCGAGATCATGGCCGAAGCGTTGACCGGCACGCTGGAGAAGTTCGACACCTTTGCCCAGTGCAAGCATGTGCGGGTGCCGATGGGGGACTTGCTGGGGAACCCGCTGCTGGCGGCGGGGATGTGGTACTACCAGATGCTCGAGAAGCTGCGCTGAGTTGCGCGGATGTAGGCGCGGGTTTACCCGCGAAAGGGCCGGCCCTGCTGACCGATTTCCACCCGCCGTTCACCGTTGTCGCCACTACCGTATTCGCGGGTAAACCCGCTCCTACAGGGGCTCACAATGTCTGAAGACGGCGCCGCATCTTATTGTGGGGCCTTGTGTCGCGAAAGGGGCGCATAGCGCCCCCAGCCATTGTTGCATCGCCGCCGAAACCCCAGGGCCGCTTCGCGGCCCTTTCGCGACACCAGGCCGCTCCCACACTGAGCGTGCAGGCTTATGGTCAGGCGATCTTCTTCAAGCCTTGCTTCTTGAGCTCTTCATCACGCAGTTCGCGGCGCAGGATCTTGCCAACGTTGGTGGTAGGCAGCGAGTCGCGGAACTCGATGTGGCGCGGTACCTTGTAGCCGGTGACGTTGGCACGCATGTGCTCCATCACCTGCTCCTTGGTCACGGTCATGCCCGGCTTGACCACGATGAAGACCTTGATCACTTCACCCGACTTCTCGTCCGGCACACCGATGGCAGCGCACTGCAGCACGCCCGGCAAGGCCGCCAACACGTCTTCCAGCTCGTTGGGGTACACATTGAAGCCCGAGACCAGGATCATGTCTTTCTTGCGGTCGACGATGCGCATGTAGCCGTCCGCCTGGATCACGGCGATGTCACCGGTCTTCAGCCAGCCTTCGCTGTCGAGAATCTCAGCCGTGGCGTCTTCACGCTGCCAGTAGCCCTTCATCACCTGCGGGCCCTTGACACACAGCTCGCCCACTTCGCCAAGCGGCAGCTCATTGCCGGCGTCGTCGATGACCTTGCACAAGGTCGACGGCACCGGAATACCGATGGTGCCCACCTGGTTCGCTTCCGACGGGTTCACCGCCGCCACCGGGCTGGTTTCGGTCATGCCGTAGCCTTCGCAGATGGCGCAACCGGTAACGGCCTTCCAGCGCTCGGCCACGCTTAGCTGCAAGGCCATGCCGCCCGACAGGGTGATTTTCAGCGCCGAGAAATCCAGGGCTCGGAACGCCTCGTTATTGCACAAGGCGACGAACAGGGTGTTGAGGCCCACAAAGCCGCTGAACTTCCACTTGCCCAGTTCCTTGACCATCGCCGGCAAGTCTCGCGGGTTGCTGATCAGCACGTTGTGGTTGCCGATCAGCATCATCGCCATGCAATGGAAGGTAAACGCATAGATGTGGTACAGCGGCAGCGGGGTGATGAGGATTTCGCAGCCTTCGTGCAGGTTGGCGCCCATCAGTGCCCGGCACTGCAGCATGTTGGCCACCAGGTTGCGGTGGGTCAGCATGGCGCCTTTGGCCACGCCGGTGGTACCGCCGGTGTATTGCAGCACCGCCACGTCGCTGGCCTGCGGGTTGGCTTCGGTCACGGGCTGGCCCTTGCCCAGCGCCAGGGCGTCATTGAAACGCACGGCCTGCGGCAGGTTGTAGGCCGGCACCATCTTCTTCACGTACTTGATCACGCTGTTGATCAGCAGGCGCTTGAGTGGCGGCAGCAGGTCGGCCACTTCGGTGACGATAACGTGCCTGACCTGGGTTTTGGGCACCACTTTTTCGGCCAGGTGGGCCATGTTGGCCAGGCACACCAAGGCCTTGGCACCCGAGTCGTTGAACTGGTGTTCCATCTCCCGCGCGGTGTACAGCGGGTTGGTGTTCACCACGATCAGCCCGGCACGCATGGCACCGAAGACCGCGACCGGGTATTGCAGGACATTGGGCAGTTGCACGGCAATGCGGTCACCCGGCTTGAGGTCGGTATGCTGCTGCAACCAGGCGGCAAACGCCCCCGACAACGCATACAACTCGCCATAAGTGATAGTCTTGCCCAGGTTGCTAAAGGCCGGTTTGTCGGCAAAGCGTTGGCAGGATTGCTTGAGTACTGCCTGGATATTGGGGAATTCGTCAGGATTGATTTCCGCCGTAATCCCGGCTGGGTACTTATCCTTCCAAAAATTTTCGATCATGGAAGCCCACTCCTTCAGCAACAGCGAAGTTCGATTCACGCGTCGATGCGCTTATTATTGATATGAGATGACGGTTCGTTGCAAACCGGATCATCTGGAAGCGGGCCGAGAGTAACAGCTTTGCCTGGGGTCGCCTAGAGGCCAAAACAGGCCTTACGGTCACAAAAATGACTCAATGAACAATACAGGTCATTTTTAGAGTAATTATCCAAAATGTCGCAGATAAGGCTGTATATGGCCTGTTAGAGCGGTTTAGAGGCATTCGCGGGTGAACCCGCTCCTACATTGGCGGTGTAGGAGCGGGTTTACCCGCGAAGACGCCAACCCGTATCACGCTATATCGCGCAACTCCCGCCGCAAAATCTTGCCCACCGGCGTCATGGGCAACGATTCGCGCAGCACGATGTGCTTGGGTACTTTGTAGCCGGTGAAATTGGCCTTGCAGTAGGCCTTCAGCTCATCAACGCTCAGCCCCCCCTCGCGCGGCACCACGAACAGCTTGACCGCCTCGCCGGAACGCTCGTCCGGCACGCCGATAGCCGCACAGTTGGCGACCTTGGGGTGCCCCATCACCACATCCTCGATTTCGTTGGGGTACACGTTGAAGCCCGAGACGATGATCATGTCCTTCTTGCGGTCGACGATGCGGGTGAAGCCGTCCGGGTCGATCACCGCGATATCACCGGTCTTGAACCAGCCTTCTGCATCCAGTGCCTGGGCCGTTGCCTCGGGCTGCTGCCAGTAACCCTTCATGACCTGCGGGCCTTTGATGCAAAGCTCGCCCCGCTCGCCCAGCGGCAGTTCGTTGCCATCATCATCGATGACCTTGAACGCAGTACCCGCCACGGGGATGCCCACCGTACCCAGACGCGCCAGCTGGCCATAGGGGTTGGTGCTGGCCACCGGCGAGGTCTCTGTCAGGCCATAACCTTCAACGATGCGGCACCCGGTAAGGTTTTCCCAACGTTCGGCGGTGGCCTTGACCAGCGCTGTGCCACCAGAGTTGGTGACCTTCAGCGCCGAGAAGTCCAGCTGACGGAAGCCCGGGTGGTCCATCAGTGCGACAAACAAGGTATTGAGGCCCAGCAAGGCAGAGAAACGCCACTTGCCCAGCTCCTTGATGAAGCCGGGAATATCCCGCGGGTTGGTAATCAGCACGTTATGGTTGCCGGTGACCATCATGCACATGCAATTCGCGGTGAAGGCATAAATGTGGTACAGCGGCAGCGGCGCAATCATCACTTCCTGGCCGTCCTTCAGCAGCTTCTGCCCATCGGGGCCGTGCTGCGAGAAGCAGGCCAGCACCTGCAGCATGTTGGCCACCAGGTTGCCATGGGTGAGCATGGCGCCCTTGGCCAGGCCGGTGGTGCCGCCGGTGTACTGCAGCACAGCGATGTCCTCGAGGTTCAGCGACACCGGTTTGGGCGACAGCCCGCGGCCCTCGCGCAGCACCTGCTTGAACGGCACCGCCTGGGGCAACCGGTAGGCCGGCACCATCTTCTTCAACTTGTCGACCACGGTGTTGACCAGCCAGCCCTTGGCGGCCGGCAACAGGTCGCCCATCTTTGCCTCGATCAGGTACTCGATACCGGTATCGGGCAGCACCTCCTGCACGCGCTTGCCGAACATGTTCAGGTACACCAGCGCACGCGCGCCACTGTCCTTGAACTGGTGGCGCATCTCGCGCTCGGTGTACAGCGGATTGGTATTGACCACGATCAGCCCGGCGCGCATGGCACCGAATACGGCGATGGGGTACTGCAGCACATTGGGCATCTGCACGGCGATGCGCTCACCCGGTTTGAGGTCGGTGTGCTGCTGCAACCAGGCAGCGAAGGCTGCCGAATGGCGCTCCAGTTCCGCGTAGCTGAGGGTCACGCCCAGGTTGCTGAACGCCGGGCGGTCGGCAAAGCGCTTGCAGGAGCGCTCGAACACCTCGACGACCGAGGCGTAGGCATTGATGTCGATGGTGGAAGGCACGCCTGCCGGGCGCTTGTCATTCCAGAAGTCGGCTTGCATTTATTATTGTTCCTCTGCCTGGACCTGCACTGCGTCCTTTAGTCCTTTACCTGACCGCCTGCCGGCGAAAAGGCGTTGATTCGACGTTAGCAGGTAAACCCAAGGTGGCATATACGCCAAGTGCCGCCATTAACATTGTGAATCTTATTTGTGCCCCTCCTGCAATCCGGCCGGTTGTGCATACACTGTTCGGGTAACCGCGCGCACAAGGACCCGCCATGCCTCACGACGCCTTCTGGCTGCCCGCCAGTGAGCACTGCAGCCTGTACGTACACCAATGGCTGCCGGCCACACCGGTAAAGGCCGTGGTGCTGCTGGCCCATGGCATGGCCGAGCATGCCGGGCGCTACCAGCGCCTGGGCCAGGCCCTGAGCGAGGCCGGCTTTGCCCTGTTCGCTGCCGATCAGCGTGGCCACGGGCGCACTGCCGAGCTGGGCAACCTCGGCCTGTTCGCCCGCCATCATGGCTGGAATGCCGTGGTCAACGACCTGGGATGTGTGGCCCAGCATATCGGCCAGCAGTACCCGTGCACGCCGCTGTTCCTGTTCGGCCACAGCATGGGCAGCTATATCGCCCAGGCGTACCTGCTGCATCACAGTGGCAGCCTGCACGGGGCTATCCTCAGCGGCTCCAACTACCAACCGGCCGTGCTGTACCGCTTTGCGCGGCTGATTGCCCGGCTGGAGTACTGGCGCCAGGGGCCACTGGGCAAGAGTGCACTGATCGAATGGTTGTCCTTCGGTTCGTTCAACAACGCCTTCAAGCCCAACCGCACAGCCTTCGACTGGCTCAGCCGCGACCCGGGCGAGGTCGATCAGTACGTGAACGACCCGTTGTGCGGCTTTCGCTGCACCAACCAGTTGTGGCTCGACCTGCTGCAAGGCTTGGCGCAGATCAGTCGGCCGGGTAACCTCGCGCAGATCGATCCCAACCTGCCGATGCTGGTGATTGGCGGTGAATGTGATCCGGTCAGTGCCGGCAAGCGTCTCACCCATCTGGCCGACGCCCTGCGCGCGACCGGCAACCGACATGTACAGCTGCGCGTCTACCCGGAGGCGCGGCATGAAGTACTCAACGAAATCAACCGTGGCGAGGTCATCGCCGATATTCTCTGCTGGCTTGAACAGGCGCTGGCCCTTGGCCGCCCTGCGCGCAGTGAATGATAGCCGCCCTCGCCCAACGCTTAAGGAAGCATCGATGTCCCAGGTCACCAACACGCCTTACGAAGCCCTCGAAGTCGGCCAGACGGCCGAGTACAAGAAGTCCGTTGAAGAACGCGACATCCAGCTGTTCGCTGCGATGTCCGGTGACCACAACCCGGTTCACCTGGATGCCGAATTCGCCGCCAAGAGCATGTTCCGCGAACGTATTGCCCACGGCATGTTCAGCGGCGCGCTGATCAGTGCTGCAGTGGCCTGCACACTGCCTGGCCCTGGCACCATCTACCTGGGCCAACAGATGAGCTTCCAGAAGCCGGTGAAAATTGGCGACACCCTGACCGTGCGCCTGGAAATCCTCGAGAAGCTGCCCAAGTTCAAGGTGCGCATCGCCACCAACGTCTACAACCAGAACGACGAGCTGGTGGTCGCGGGTGAAGCCGAGATCCTGGCGCCGCGTAAGCAGCAGACCGTCCAGCTGGTGTCGCCGCCGAATTTCGTGGCGAGCTGAGGTGTGATGCAGCCAGCCTCTTCTTCAAGGCTGCTCTCCTGGGTAACCCGCTAACGCTATGATTTGGCAGGCATCCTGTGGGAGCGGGCTTGCCCGCCAAGAGGCCGGCACACCTCACATCATTCGATAGCCTGCAAACGCCGCTCGATATACCGCCGCTCAGGCGCCTGCCGGGTCAAGGCCAGCGCCTGCCGCCAGGCCGCCCGCGCCTCTTCCACCTGTCCCAGCTGGCAATGCAACTCGGCGCGTGCCGCGTGTGCCAGGTGATAGTCCAGCAACTCCCCCCGTGCCAGAATCCCTTCGACTTCCCGCAAGCCAACCTCCGGCCCATCCCGCTTCGCCAGGGCCACCGCGCGGTTAAGCGCCACCACCGCTGATGGCCAATACCGCTGCAACACGTCATACAGCCCGACGATTTCTCCCCAGTCCGTCTCTTCAGCCGTCGCCGCTTCGGCATGCACGGCAGCAATCGCCGCCTGGATGGTATAGGCCCCAAATGCACGGCTCTGCAGGGCCTGGCGCACCAGAGCACAGCCTTCGGCAATGAACTGCCGGTCCCACAGGCTACGATCCTGCTGCTCCAGAACCACCAAATCGCCTTGGCCATCGATGCGCGCCCGCTGCCGGGACGCCTGCAGCAACATCAACGCCAGCAGGCCGACCGCCTCCGGGTCGGGCAGCAACTGCACCAGCAACCGCGCCAGGCGAATGGCTTCATCGCTCAGCGCCTGCTGCAGCAGTGTCTCGCCCGATGACGCCGAGTAGCCCTCGTTGAACACCAGGTAGATCACCCGCAATACGCTTTCCAGGCGCTCGGGCAGCTCATTCAGCTCCGGTACCTGATACGGTATGCCCGCGTCACGGATCTTGGCCTTGGCGCGCACGATACGCTGGGCGATGGTGGCCGGGCTTTGCAGAAAGGCGCGGGCGATCTGCTCGGTGGTCAGGTCGCAGACTTCGCGAAGCGTCAATGGCACCTGAGCGTCGGCCGACAGGGCCGGATGGCAACAAGTGAAGATCAGCCGCAGGCGGTCATCCGCCAGCAGTTCTTCTTCACTGGGGTCCTGCGCCTGACCATCCAGCAGCATGCTCAAGTCCGCCTGGGAGCGGTCGAAGCGGACGCGCCGGCGCAGCGCGTCGATGGCCTTGAAGCGCCCGACAGAGACCAGCCACGCTCGCGGGTTGGCGGGGATACCGTCGCGTTGCCAGCGCTCGACGGCAATGAAGAAGGCGTCATGCATGGCCTCCTCGGCCAGGTCGAAATCACCCAGCAAGCGGATCAGTGTCGCCAGTATGCGCCGCGATTCCCGCCGGTACACGGCCTCGACTTCGGCGCGCACCTGGGCCAGTGCGGCCATCAGTCGGGCATCCGCTGGGTCACCACCTCCACCAGGCGGTCCAGGCTTTCTCCCCAGCCTTGGTGGAAGCCCATTTCTTCATGGGCCCGGCAGTCGGTGGCATTCCAGTGCCAGGCACGGGCGGTGTAGCGGGTTTTGCCCTGTTCCTCGTCAAAGCTGATCACGGCGGTCATGAAGGCCTTGTCCGACGGCACCCAACCGGGGCCGAAGGCATCGGTGAACACCAGCCGGCGTGGCGCGGCAATTTCCAGGAAAACGCCCTGGTTCGGGTACTCGCTGCCATCCGGCGCGCGCATCAAGGTGCGAAACAGGCCACCGGCCCACAACTGCATCTCACACTCCGGGGTGGTCATGCCGCGCGGCCCCCACCACTGCATCAGCCACTGGGGTTCGGTCCAGGCGCGAAATACCTTGGCCGGTGGGGCGTCGATCAGGCGGCTGATGGACAACTCGTGTTGCGCCTGGGCAATGGGGGCAAGGCTCATGCTGATTGTTCTCCTTAGCTGTCAGGGTTGCAGCTCGCGCACCGGTCGCACCTCGACACTGCCGACCCGCGCGGCAGGGATGCCCTTGGCGATATTCAGCGCTTCGTTGAGGTCGCGGGCCTCCACCAGATAAAAACCGGCCAGTTGCTCCTTGGTCTCGGCGAACGGGCCGTCGGTCAGGCTCATGTGTCCGTTGCGCATGCGTACCGTGGTGGCCGTCTGCACCGGCTTCAGCGCCTCGGCCGCCAGCATGCGCCCGGAACCGTGAATGGCTTCGGCGTAGGCCATGCATTCGGCGTCTGCCGGGCTGTCGGGCAGGCTGTGCAACAGCCCCTCGTCACAATAGACCAGGCACAGGTATTTCATGGTCGCCTCCAGGGTATTGGCAAAGTGCGTTTGGCGATAAAGGCTCAGGGCTTGAGATCGAACAGGGCCTTTTGCGTTTCCATGTCGAAAGGCGCCGACCAGTGTTCGTGGATGACCTGCCACTGGCCGCCTTGACGACGATAGCCCACCGTGGCGCGCATGAAGCCGCACTGGCTTTCGTCGTCGCCCGGGCCGCAGCGGTTCAGCCAATGGGCCAGGGCCAGATCGCCAGCGGCGTGCACGGTGAGTTGGGCAAGTTCGAACACCATGGGGCCGGTGCACATGCCCATGCACATTTCCCAGTGCGCCGTGTAGGCAGACTTGCCTTTGAATTGCAGGGCCTGGATGGCATCGAAGGCGACGATATCGTCGGCGTAGGGGGCGATGATGCCCGGGATGTCGCGATCGCGCACGGCTTGCATCCAGCGCTCGATCAATTGGCGGATTTCGGATTCGGCTGCGGTGCTCATCGGGGGGACCTCCGACAGATCATAGGGGGCACGGTGTGTGACGCGTGCCTTCAGCTATGGTCGAACGGGAAGCGGAGGATTCGACAGGCGGGGAGATTATTCTGTATTGGCGGAGCACCTGGGTGATCGCATCAGGGCCAGCAAGTGCCCGCCACAGCGTTTTCAGCCACTGTGGCGGGCACCGCCAATCAACCCTGCTGGCAACCTTCACCCATGGCCCGGTACTGGATGGTGTGCACCTGGCCCTGATGGTCTTCATAGGTCATGGTCGCAGGTACCACTTCGCAGACATTGGGGATGGTCGACAGGTTGATCACCCGCTTGATGTCCAGGTTCATCGAGTAGTCGTACTGCTGAGCCACAGGCTCGCTGGAGACGGGTTTGGCCTCATCGGCGAGGGCGAACGAGGACATACCGACCAATGCAAGAATCAGTAATGGTTTCATGTGGTTTTGCCTTTAGAGCGTTCAAGCTGATCGATTGACTTCTATTGCCGTATCCGGCGCGGAGAAGTTGTCATCTAGGGTCTAGATGGCACGAAGTACCGATCCCGCTTCGTACTGCCAGGGGGGATGAACAAAATTCTACTCCCGGCCAGCAATAGTTGAACCCCGCAGTCGGATATTCACCCTTGCCGGTTTTGCAACAATCTGCGACAAAGTGGCCGCAAATCATCAGGCCAGAGCCTCTGGCCACGTTTCAGGGTAGGACTCGCCATTTCTGAAAAATTGTCCTGTTCGACGCTTTCGGACACAGAACGCCGTTTGCTGGACCACTTTTACCGCCAGCACAGCTCACGCATGCGCGCTGCAAGCGACGCCGAACTGTGGGTAGCACGGGCCCCTGGCATCATCGCCGGGCTGAGCCTGAGTGCGGTGGGTGAGGGATTCTGGCTGACGGGCCTGTTCGTCGCCCCGCAGCGGCGCAACCAAGGGGTGGCCGCGCAGTTGATCGAGGCAGCACTCGCGCAGGTTGACGGGCCCGTCTGGCTGTTCTGTCATCCCGACCTGACGCCCTTCTACCAGCGCCTGGGTTTCGACCTGGCCCAACAGCTGCCAGAAGCCCTGGCCAGCCGCCTGCTTCGCTATCAGCGCAACAAACGCCTGGTAGCCCTGCAGCGAGGTCAGTCGTCGCTGACCTCGAGCCCAGGGAACAGCACCTCGGTGTAGCCGAACCTGGAAAAGTCCTGGATGCGCGAGGGGTATAGCCGGCCGATCAGGTGGTCGCACTCGTGCTGCACCACCCGCGCATGAAAGCCATCGGCAAAGCGGTTGATCGGGTTGCCCTGGGGGTCGATGCCCTGGTAGCCGATATGCTTGAAGCGCGGCACCACGCCGCGCAAGCCAGGCACCGACAGACAACCTTCCCAGCCGTCCTCGATCTCGCTTGAGGTCGGGGTGATGACCGGATTCAGCAGAATGGTCTGCGGCACCGCCTCGGCATCGGGGTATCGCTCGCTGCGCTCGAAGCCGAAGATCACCAACTGCAGGTCGATGCCGATCTGCGGGGCGGCCAGGCCCACACCGCCTACGTGACGCATGGTTTCGAACATGTCGTCGATCAGTTGCTGCAGTTCGGCACTGCCAAGCATGTGCTCGGGCACTGGCGGAGCGATGCGCAGCAGGCGTTCGTCGCCCATCTTGAGAATGTCACGGATCATCAGGGGTTCGGCTCGACGCTATGAGGCTTGCTCGGGTTCGGGTGCTCGTGACCCAGTACAGTCAAGGTTTCCTTGGGCTTTTCCCCGTCGAAGTCTTTCTCGCCCGGGTTCTTGCCTTCGGCTGACATGTGCTCGATCACCGCATTCATTTCGGCGCCGAGCAGCAGCACGGCAGCCGAAATATAGAAATACAGCAACAGCACGATGATTGCACCAATGCTGCCGTACATGGCGTTGTAGTCGGCAAAGGTCTTCACGTAGTAGGCAAAGCCCAGTGAGGCCACGATCCACACCACAACCGCCAGCACCGAGCCCGGGGTGATGAAGCGAAACTGCTGTTTCACATCAGGCATCACGTAATAGATCAGGGCCACTGCCACCATCAGCAGAATGATGATCACCGGCCAGCGCAGGATGGTCCACAGTGTGACGATGAACTCCTGCATGCCGATCTGGGCGGCTATCCATTCCATCACCTGCGGGCCCAGCACCATCAGCGCTGCGGCCGCCAGCAGCATGCCAGCCAGGCCCACGGTGTAGAAAATGGAAAGCGGGATACGCTTCCACACCGGGCGCCCTTCGGGCACATCGTAAGCGGCGTTCATGGCGCTCATCATCAGGCGCACGCCGGCGGAGGCGGTCCACAGGGCGATCACGATACCCACCGACAGCAGCCCGCCCTTGGATTGTTGCAACTGGTCGATCACCGGGTTCACCTGCTCCAGCGCCTGGGGCGGCAACACCAGTTCCGATTGCAGACGCAGCCAGGAGAAAAAGTCCGGCAAATGCAGGAAACCGATCAGGGCAATCAGGAACAACAGGAAGGGGAATAGCGAGAACAGCGCCTGGTAGGCCAGCGCTGAGGCATAGGTGGACATCTCGTCGTCGAGGAATTCCTTGACGGTGCGAACCAGCACGCGGTGCAGGGGCAAGCCGCGCAGGTCGGGGAAAATCATAGCGTCTCCTTTCGCCGCTTGATCGTTACACAGGCAAGTCTAATAGACCGTGCCCGAGCTGTGCTGCTCCCGGCCGTGATTGAAGAATTTGCTTACGAATAGTGCCGGCCTCTACGCGGGTTTACCCGCCAGAGACCGGCACAGGCCGCCTCACCTCAAGTCAAGGCTTCTTCACCGCATCCTTCACATTGCCCTTGACCTGCTGCGCCTCGCCTTTAAGCTCCTGCGCCTTGCCTTCAGCCCGCAGCTTGTCGTTGTCGGTCACCTTGCCAACACCCTGTTTCACGTTGCCGATCGCTTCGTTGGCCAAGCCTTTCGCTTTGTCTTTAGTACCGCTCATGGCAAAACTCCTGCAAATGGAGACACGTGAACCGTGTCGACAGTAGGTTGACCCAACGCCTGGGCCAGGAGTTTCAACGGATTTTCCGGCCAGAAGCCGAACGGTAAAACGGCAGGCGAATACCGCCCAAGCCTGCGAAGAGGCCGGCACAGGCACCGCAAGTCACAAACCTTGCCCCGCCCCGTGCCACCCCTCACAATGCAGGCCTTCATAGCGTCAACTCGCAGGAACCTGCATGAAACTCGACAAACCCGCCGCCATCGCCCGGCGCAACGAAGCACTGGCCCGGCCGGTGCTGACCAGCAGCAATACCCTGTTCGCCATCCTGGACAACAAACGCAACCTGTGGTGGTTCGAAGTGCCAGTGGCACTGCTGGGCAAGGGCCAGGCCGACTGGGTCAACCTGCTGCTGCACACGCCAGAAAGCGATGAACTGCAGCACCTGAAGGTGCCCACCAATTTCCTCAAGGCTCACCTGGAGCAAATGGAAGTGCGCAAGCCCGGCAAGCGCCGCTCCACCATCAGCCTGGCCCTCAGCGCCGACCGTGACTCGCTGCTGCGCGACACCCGTCCGGGTGGCGAGCAGCTGGACTTCCGCAACTTCGTACAGGCGTAAGGCCGTCAGGCTTTCTCGATGCGATCGTCATGGATGACGATCAGGCCCTGCTTGAACAACCCGCCAATGGCCTTCTTGAAGTTGCCCTTGCTGACGTTGAACAGCTTGCTGATCAACGCAGGGTCACTCTTGTCGCACACCCCCAACACCCCGCCTTCGGCTTCCAGGCGCGCCAAGATCTGCTCTTGCAGGGTGTCCGCCAGGGCGGCGCCTACTGGCTGCAGGCTCAGTGAAAGCTTGCCGTCCTGGCGCACTTCCTTGATGAAGCCCTTCTCGTGCATGCCCGAGCGCAAGAACTTGAACACCTCGTTCTTGTGGATCAGGCCCCAGTGGCGGTTGTTGATGATGGCCTTGAAGCCCATCGGCGTCTCGCCGGCCACCAGCAGTTCGACCGGCTGGCCAACCTTGTAGTCGGCCGGGGTGACATCGAGGTAGCGGTCCAGGCGCGACGTGGCAGTGATCCGGCGGGTGCGCTTGTCGAGGTACACGTGCACCACGCAGTAATCACCGATCTTCAGCGGCCGAGCCTCTTCCGAGTAAGGCATCAGCAAGTCCTTGGACAGGCCCCAGTCCAGGAAGATACCGGCACCGTTGATGTCCTTGACCTTCAGGCTGGCGAACTCGCCGACCTGCACCTTGGGCTTCTCGGTGGTGGCGATCAGCTGGTCTTCGCTGTCCAGGTAGATGAACACGTTCAACCAGTCATCGACCTCGGTCTCGGCGTTTTTCGGGATGTAGCGCCCGGGCAGCAGGATTTCGCCATCGGCGCCGCCGTCCAGGTACAGACCGAAGTCCACGTGTTTCACGATTTGCAAACTGTTGTAACGCCCAAGCAGAGCCATTTCCGATGATCCTCAAGACAAGGCGGCTATTCTACACCTGAAGCCACCACATGGCCCGACCACTCATGCAGTGGAACCGCCAGGCCGCACTTGCATCTACCTTCTGGCCAGCCTGAGGAAGGAACAGCACATGCCGCTACGCCTGCCCAAAGCCCTGCTTATCGCCATCGGCTTCGCCCTGGCCTTGGCCGCCTGCAGCCGCATCGACCTGGCCTATCGCAACCTCGACCGCCTGGTGCCGTGGTCGCTGAGCGACTACCTGGACATGAACCGCGAGCAAAGGGCGCTGCTGGACGATCGGTTGCGCGAGCACCTGGCCTGGCATTGCAAGACTCAACTGCCCGGCTACCTCGACTGGCTCGACCGGCTACGTGAGCTGGTCGCCGACGACCAGGTCACCGACCAAGCGCTGCAGCAAAGCACCCGGGAGGTCCGTGAGGCAATTGGTCGGGTGGCCGAGGAAATCACCCCTTCGGCCACCGAACTGCTGCGCGGCATGAGCGACGACCAGGTAGCGCAGATGCGTGAAGCCTTCCGCGATGACATCAGTGAGCGGCAAAAGCAGTATGTGGATACGCCATTGCCGAAGCAGATGGCCCGCCGTAGCGAGCGCATGGAAAAACGCCTGACGCCATGGTTTGGCGAGTTGACGGCGGTACAGAAGCAACGCATCCAGACCTGGTCTCAAGCGCTGGGTGACCAGAACCGTGAATGGATCGCCAACCGTGCCCACTGGCAACAGCAACTGCTGTTGGCGATGAACCAGCGCAACGACTCCAGCTTCGAGCCGCGCCTGGCGACCTTGTTGCAGCGCAAGGAGAGTTTGTGGACACCCGAGTACCGGGCGGCGTATCAGAATACCGAGCGACAGGCGCGCAGCCTGCTGGTGGACCTGGTGCGGCAAAGCACCCCGCAACAGCGGCGGTTCCTGCAGGAACGGCTGAGCAAGGTGCGTACCCATTTGAGCGAGATGAAGTGTTTGAAGGCGTGACAGGTCTGTTCGACCTGATTCACCGGGCCTTGCGCCGATACGGAAACACATCGATCACTTTCCCCTCACGTATCGCCGCCTGCAGCCCCTTCCAGTAATCCGCGTCATACAGTTCCCCATGCAAGCGGCTGAATAACCGCCGCTGGCCCATATCGGCAAACAGAAACGGCGGAAACTCTTCGGGGAACACATCATGCGGCCCGATCGAGTACCACGGCTCGCCCGACATTTCGTCCTCCGGGTAACGCGGTGGCGGAATGTGGCGAAAATTCACCTCGGTCAGGAAGCTGATTTCGTCATAGTCGTAAAACACTACCCGGCCATGACGGGTCACGCCAAAGTTCTTCAGCAACATGTCGCCGGGGAAGATGTTCGCCGCCGCCAACTGCTTGATGGCCAGGCCGTAGTCCTCCAGCGCCTCCAGCACCTGGCCCTCGGTGGCCTGCTCCAGATACAGGTTCAACGGCGTCATGCGCCGCTCGGTCCAACAGTGGCGAATCAGCACCGTGTCGCCCTCCAGCGCCACCGTCGACGGTGCCACCTCCAGCAACTCGGCCAGGCAATCCGGCTCGAACTTGCTGCGCGGAAAGCGAAAATCGGCAAACTCCTGGGTGTCGGCCATACGCCCCACCCGGTCGACGCTCTTCACCAGCCGGTACTTGTCGATCACCGTGGCGCGGTCCACGGTTTTCGATGGCGAGAAGCGGTCCTTGATGATCTTGAACACCGTATTGAAGCCGGGCAAGGTAAACACGCTCATGACCATGCCCCGTACCCCTGGCGCCATGACAAAGCGGTCATCACTGCTGGCCAGGTGGTTGATCAGTGCGCGGTAGAACTCCGACTTGCCCTGCTTGTAGAACCCGATCGAGGTATACAGCTCGGCAATGTGCTTGCCCGGCAGGATGCGCTTGAGGAAATTGACGAACTCGGCGGGCACCGGGACATCGGCCATGAAGTAAGAGCGGGTAAACGAAAAGATGATCGACACCTCGGCCTCGTCGGTGATCAGTGCATCGGCCTCGATACCGTGGCCCTCGCGGTGCAACAAGGGAATCACCAACGGCCACTGCTCATCGCTGTTGTAAAGGCGGCCGACCAGATAGGCCCCCTTGTTGCGGTAAAGCACGGGTACAAACAGCTCTACGGCCAGCGCCGGGTCCTTGCACACCCAGTCGGGCAGGCATTCGCGCAGTTGTTCTTCCAGCCGCGCCAGGTCGCCTTCCAGGTCGCCATACGGCATGTCGAACGGGTAATCGGCGAACACCGCGCGCAGCAAGTTCCTGAGACTGCCGTCAAGCCGATAGGTACGGGTTTGCGCCGCGCGCTCGCGGCCGCGCATGGAAGGCCGGGTCGTGTGGATGAACATGCAGCCGTCGCTGATCAGGTCATGGCTGAACAGGCTGCAAAACAGCGAGTTGTACCAGGTCTCTGCCAGCTCGTCGTCCAGGCGTGGGTCGATCAGGTGGATATAGGCGTTTTTCACCAGCGGCCACTGTTCCACGTCCAGCAGCACCTCTGCGGCAAAGGCCTGGCGCAGCCAACCGTTGACTTCGGCGACTTTCTCTTCGTAGAGATTGATGCGGGCGGCGGCGGCCTGCTGGATATCCTGCCAGCGCGCCTGCTCGAAGCGCTGGCGAGCACCCAGGGTGATGCGCTGGAAATGATCGCGGTAGTCGTCGAAGCCGGCGAGGATCATCCGGGCGATTTCGACAGCGGGCCAGGGCTGGGACATGCGTGGGGCCTCGGAGCTGGGATTGAGTACAGAGCTTAGCCGCCCTTGGCTTCATGGGTTACGGCCTTTGAAGGCCCGAGCTGTAGTTGCAGCTGCCTTGCCCAGAGCCCCGCAGCCCAAGAGGAATTACACAGCAAGAAAGCACAAGAATCCCCCCGCCCCCTGGCGTACACTCGCGCCCCTGCCTTACCTCCGGAGACCGTTGTGAGCCCCATCGCCCTAGCCCGCCTGCTGACCCTTGCCGCCGTCTGGGGAGCGAGTTTCCTGTTCATGCGCATCATCGCCCCCGAACTGGGCACGGTGCCGACCGCGTTCTTCCGGGTTTCGATCGCCTGCCTGGGCCTGATCGTGCTTCTGGCCGCCGCCCGCGTGCGCTGGGACTTCCAGGGCAAGCTCGGCGCGTGCCTGGTGCTGGGCATGATCAACTCCGGCATCCCCGCCACCTTCTACTCGGTGGCGGCCCAGGTGCTGCCGGCCGGCTATTCGGCGATCTTCAACGCCACCACCCCGCTGATGGGTGTGCTGGTCGGCGTACTGTTCTTCCGCGAGCCAATGACCCTGGCCAAACTCTGCGGCATCTTCCTTGGCCTGTTCGGCGTCGGCATCCTCAGCGGCGCCGGCCCGGTGGCACTGGACATGGCCCTGCTGCAAGGCGCCCTCGCCTGCCTGGCGGCCACCACCTGCTACGGCTTTGCCGGGTTCCTCGCCCGCCGCTGGATCAGTGGCCTGGACAGCCGTCTTTCCGCGCTGGGCAGCATGCTCGGCGCAACGCTCATGCTGACCCCGCTGTTCGGCTGGAGCGCACTCACCCAACCGCCCGCCAGCTGGGGGGGCTGGGAGGTGTGGTTGTCGTTGCTGGGGCTGGGTTTGCTGTGCACCGCCTTTGCCTACATCCTGTACTTCCGCCTGCTCGAGGAAATCGGCCCGGTAAAAGCCAGCACCGTGACCTTCCTGATCCCGGTATTCGGCGTATTGTGGGGGGCATGGCTGCTGAATGAGCCGTTGTCGATGGCGCACCTATACGGCGGCCTGCTGATTGGCCTGGCCTTGTGGCTGGTGCTGCGCCCGGCGCGCAGCTGAAGCGGAGTACGGCATGAACAGCGCGTACAAGAAGGTCCTGTTCCGCCTGGAACAGGACGAGAACGGCTACCCACCAGCCTCGGTCGAGGGCCTGTGGGCCAAGGCCGTGGAAGGCGGCTATGCCATCGACAACATCCCCTTCCATGTCTATGGCATCGCCCCGGGCGACGTGATCGACACCCGCGAGGAAGCAGGCGAAACCTGGTTCGCAGCGCTGCGCCACAGCAGCGGCAGCTCGGTGTTCCGGGTGGTCGTCAAACCACCGGAAACCCTCGACCAGGTGCGCGCAGCATTGCTGGATTTCGGCTGCGCCTGTGAAACCGAGCAAGCAGTGAAGATGTTGGCGGTCGAGGTCCCACCGCAACGCTCGCTCGATACCCTGCTCTACTACCTGCTCACCCAGCGCGAAGCCGGCCTGCTGGACTTCGAGGAAGGCGTGTTGCGCCACGCCATCCCCGAAGAATTCCGCTAGGGCCTACGCCTCGGCCAGGCGCGCGGCAGGCTTGCGAAACACGAACAGCAGCCCTACCACGATCAGCCCCATGCCCAACAGGCTGAGCGGTGCCAGGCGGTTACCGAAGATCAGCAAGTCCATTACCGCAGTCACTGCCGGCACCAGGTAGAACAGGCTGGTGACATTGACCAGGTTGCCCTTGGCGATCAGCCGGTACAGCAGCAAGGTTGCCAGCAGCGAGACCACCAGGCCCATCCACAGCAGCGCACCGACGAAGCTGCCGGTCCACTCGACATGAAGCGGTTGCAGAGGTGCGAACAGCGCGCACATGGCAAAGCCGGCCAGGTACTGCAGCGGCAGTGTGCCCATGGGGTTGTCGGTAATGCGCTTCTGCAGGATCGAACCAAAGGTCATGCTGACCAACGCCAGCAGGGCGAACAGCATGCCCGCCAGCGATACCCCGCCCAGGTTGATGCCCTGGTAGACCACCATGATCAAGCCAGCCAACCCCAAACCCAGGCCGAACAAACGGCTCCAGGAGCGCTGGCGTTCCATCAGCACCACGGTGAGGATCGGTTGTACCCCCATCACCGTGGCCATGACGCCGGGGGTGACATGGGTATCAAGCGCCAACAGATAGAAGATCTGATAGGCACCGAGCAGCACACAACCGGTACCCAGGGCACGCAGAATGCTCCCGCGAGTACGCGGCCAGCGCAGCCCTAGCAACGGGCCGATCAGCAACAGGCCGGCCAGGGCCAGCGCCGAGCGCAACAGCAGAAAGGCAAACGGGCTGGCATGCGCCAGGCCGAGCTTGGAGACGATCGCCCCGCTGCTCCACAGCAGGACGAACAGGCAGGTAGTGGCCGCCGAGGCCACGGACGTTTTGGTAAAGACAGACATGAATTGCCACCTGATAGTAGGCAGATAAGCCAAACGGACGGCGTGCGCTTCAACGTGAGCAGTAACCGACCGTGTTCAGTACGTTGCGCGTGCGAAGGGTTGCGGCACGAAGCCGATCAGCCCAGCACAACCACGCAATGAGGCGGAGCTACGCCGCCTACGACGCCACTGACAGGTGGTGGGGAGTGACAGATCATGACCGGCTGCTGGCTACCACGCACGACCAAGCCCGCGACTGGCGCGATGGCAAAGCGTGTGGTGGAAGGGATGGCTGGCATGAACGCGGTCTTTGAGGAAGTGAATGTTCTGGAATATAGCGAGTGATTCTTCGCGGCACAACCCCGCTGCCACAAGCGCACCCTCGTCCTTGAAGGATCAGGCGCACCGGTGTCAGCGGGCTTGCCCCGCAAAAGAGGCCGGTTAGGCCAGAAAAAATCAGAACAACCAGCGATACAACAGATACGCCACCACTACCGCCAGTACCGGCCGCAGCACGCGGTAAGCCTTGGGGTTGGCGCGCTTGAACTGCTTCACGTGGTTGCTGATCCTGTTGCTGAAGCGCTTGCTCCAGGCGTACGCCTGGTTGATCCCGCCCACGCGCTCGTCGTCGGTGTTCTGCGGCGCGGTGGCGCGGCCGAGGAAGGCACTGACCTTACGGTTGATGCGCGTCATCAGTGGGCTACTCAGCGGGCGCTCGATGTCGCAGAACAGGATCACGCGGGTAACGTCGGTTTCGTTCTTGACCCAGTGCACGTAGGTTTCGTCGAACATCACGTCTTCGCCGTCACGCCAGGCGTACTGCTCACCGTCCACGTAGATGCGGCATGCGTCGGAGTTGGGCGTGGACAGCCCCAGGTGATAACGCAGCGAGCCTGCGAACGGGTCGCGGTGCGGGTTCAGGTGGCTGCCGCCGGGCAGCAGGGCAAACATTGCGCCTTTGACATTGGGGATGCGGCTGACCAGCTCGACAGTGCGCGGGCACAGGGTTTGCGCCGAAGGCAGCGGTTTGTCGTACCACTTCAGGTAAAAGCGCTTCCAGCCCTTCTTGAAGAACGAACCGAAGCCGGCGTCGTTATCTTTCTCAGCGGCACGGATATAGCCTTCGTCGAACAGGCGCATGGCCTCTTCGCGGATTTCCTGCCAGTTGTCCTTCAGCACGTCCAGCTCGGGGAAGCGCTGGCGATCCAGGTAGGGCTTGGACGGCACGCCGGAAAACAGGTACATCAACGCGTTGTAGGGGGCGAACAGCGCCGAATGGTTGACGAACTGGCGCAACACCGGCAGGCGGGCCTTGCCGCGCAAGTGCACGAACAGCACGCTGCCGAAAAACACCAGCAAGACACCCGCCTTGGCTGCAAAGGAAAAGGTCATGCTTTCACTCCTTGAGGAAGAGTCAGGGCTGCGCTGCCTGCTCTCCAGAAAATCATCCTGCCATCATAAACCGATCCCGCCGCAGTAAAAACAACCCGGGCGGGATCGCATTCATGAAGATTTTGCAATAAACCAGGCCGCCGATTGTTGCGCCGGATCAGCGGGAAGGCCGATTACTGCTGGTTTTCCTGCTCGCTGAACATGTCGCTGAACAGCATGCTCGACAAGTATCGCTCGCCCGAATCGGGCAGGATTACGACGATGGTCTTACCCTGCATTTCCGGTTTTTCGGCCAGGCGCACCGCTGCCGCCATTGCCGCACCGCAGGAAATACCACAAAGGATGCCCTCTTCCTGCATCAGGCGAATCGCCATGGCCTTGGACTCTTCGTCGGTCACCGTCACCACTTGGTCGACGATCGACAGGTCGAGGTTTTTCGGCACGAAGCCGGCGCCGATGCCCTGGATTTTGTGCGGGCTGGGCTTGAGTTCTTCGCCGGCCAGGGTCTGGCTGATCAGCGGCGATGCCACGGGCTCCACTGCCACCGACAGGATGGCCTTGCCCTGGGTATGTTTGATGTAACGCGACACGCCGGTGATGGTGCCGCCAGTGCCCACGCCCGCCACCAGCACGTCGATGGCGCCGTCCGTGTCGTTCCAGATCTCAGGACCGGTGGTTTTCTCGTGAATGGCCGGGTTGGCCGGGTTTTCGAACTGGCCCGGCAGGAAGTACTGCTCCGGGTCGGAGGCGACGATTTCGTTGGCCTTCTCGATGGCGCCCTTCATGCCCTTGGCCGGATCGGTCAATACCAGCTCGGCGCCCAGCGCCTTCAGTACCTTGCGGCGTTCCAGGCTCATCGAGGCGGGCATGGTCAGCATCAGCTTGTAGCCGCGGGCGGCGGCGACGAAGGCCAGGCCGATACCGGTGTTGCCCGAGGTGGGCTCGACGATGGTCATGCCCGGTTTGAGCTTGCCGCTGCTTTCGGCGTCCCAGACCATGTTCGCGCCAATGCGGCATTTGACCGAGTACCCGGGGTTGCGCCCTTCGATCTTGGCCAGGATGGTCACGCCGCGCGGGGCGATGCGATTGATCTGCACCAGCGGCGTGTTACCGATGGAGTGGGCGTTGTCTGCAAAGATACGGCTCATGGCAGGGGTCCTTGGCATGAAAAAGCAGGGAAATGCCTCAAGGGTAAGCCTGCGGCGGTGGCCCGTAAAGCCTGTTCGAACTCAGCCCGGCACGTTGCGGTCAACCGCACATCCCGCCCTGGAGACAGCCTCATGAAAGCCCGCTATCGCTGGCCGCTGGTCGGCCTGGCCAGCCTGATCGTGCTGCTGGTGGCGCTGCACCTGGCCCTGCCCTACCTGGTGCGCGACTACCTCAACGACAAGCTGGCCGACATGGGAGACTACCGCGGCCAGGTAGCCGATGTGGACCTGGCCTGGTGGCGCGGTGCCTATCAGATAAACGGGCTGAAAATCGTCAAGACCACCGGCAAGGTGCCCGTACCGTTTCTCGACGCCCCACTGATCGACCTCTCGGTGAGCTGGCATGCGTTGTGGTACGACAAGGCAGTGGTGGCGGAGGTGACCTTCGTGCATCCCGAGCTGAACTTTGTCGACGGTGGTAGCAAACAGGCGTCGCAGACCGGCCAAGGTACCGACTGGCGCCAGCAGCTGGAAAAACTCCTGCCCATCACCCTCAACGAAGTGCGTATCGACAATGGCGTGCTGACGTTCCGCAACTTCAATTCCAAGCCACCGGTCGACCTCAAGGCCACCCGGTTGAACGCCAGCATCCGCAACCTGACCAACGTGCGCGACCAGAAAGGCCGTCGCGACGCAAGTTTCGAAGGCACGGCGCTCATCGCGGGGGATGCGAACGTAGAAAGCCGTGCCACCTTCGACCCTTTCAGTGATTTCGACGACTTCGAATTCAGGCTTCGCGCCACCGGCATCGAGCTGCGCAAACTGAATGACTTTGCCAGCGCTTACGGCAAATTCGACTTCAATGCCGGGCACGGTGACGTGGTCATCGAGGCCCAGGCAGAAAACGGCCGGCTGAACGGCTATATAAAACCGCTGCTGCGTGATGTCGACGTGTTCGACTGGCAACAGGACGTCGAGGAAAAGGACAAGGGTTTCTTCCGCTCGGTGTGGGAGGCCTTGGTGGGGGCGACCGAGACGGTGCTGAAGAACCAGCCGAAAAACCAGTTCGCTACCCGGGTGGAGCTCAGCGGCAGTGTGCGCAAACAGGATGTCAGTGCCTTCGAGGCGTTCTTGCAGATCCTGCGCAACGGGTTTGTCCAGGCATTCAATGCGCGCTATGAGCAACCAGCGCCGAAGTCTGACTGAGACAGCGTGACGGGGCATTCAGGGACTGAATACCCGGTCTGCGTTTGCAGCCGCCTGGCCCCGCGTTATAGTCGGAAACAAATCCGGATTATGTGCTGCCTGTTCGGGCCGCTTCGCGGGTAAACCCGCACCTACAACCCTGTACCGCGAAAAGGCCCGCACAGCCCTAAACAGAGGACAACCCCCCATGAAGTTCGAAGGCACCCGCGACTACGTCGCCACAGACGACCTGAAACTGGCGGTAAACGCGGCCATTACCCTCGAACGCCCGCTGTTGGTCAAGGGCGAACCGGGCACCGGCAAAACCATGCTCGCCGAGCAGTTGGCGGCCTCGTTCGGGGCGCGCCTGATCACCTGGCACATCAAGTCCACCACCAAGGCCCACCAGGGGCTCTACGAGTACGACGCGGTCAGCCGCCTGCGCGATTCGCAGCTAGGCGTGGACAAGGTGCACGATGTGCGCAACTACCTGAAAAAGGGCAAGCTCTGGGAGGCCTTCGAGGCCGACGAGCGGGTCATCCTGCTGATCGACGAAATCGACAAGGCCGATATCGAATTCCCCAACGACCTGCTGCAAGAACTCGACAAGATGGAGTTCTACGTCTACGAAATCGACGAGACCATCAAGGCCAAACAGCGTCCGATCATCATCATTACCTCGAACAACGAAAAAGAGCTGCCGGACGCCTTCCTGCGCCGCTGCTTCTTCCACTACATCGCCTTCCCCGACCGCACGACCCTGCAGCAGATCGTCGACGTGCACTACCCGAACATCAGCCAGTCGCTGGTCAGTGAGGCGCTGGATGTGTTCTTCGACGTGCGCAAGGTGCCGGGGCTGAAGAAAAAGCCGTCCACCTCCGAGCTGGTCGACTGGCTCAAGCTGCTGATGGCCGACAACATCGGTGAAGCGGTGCTGCGCGAACGCGACCCGACCAAGGCCATCCCGCCGCTGGCCGGTGCGCTGGTAAAAAACGAGCAGGATGTACAACTGCTCGAGCGCCTGGCCTTCATGAGCCGGCGCGGCAACCGCTGACAGGAGCAGGGCCATGCTGCTCAATCTGTTCAATGAGATGCGTGCGGCCAAGGTGCCGGTTTCGGTGCGTGAACTGCTCGACCTGCACCAGGCCTTGCAAAAGCGCGTGGTGTTCGCCGACATGGACGCGTTCTACTACCTCGCCCGCGCCATCCTGGTGAAGGACGAACGCCACTTCGACAAGTTCGACCGTGCCTTCGCAGCCTACTTCAAGGGCCTGGAAAACCTCGACCGGCACATCGAGGCGCTGATCCCCGAAGACTGGCTGCGCAAGGAATTCGAGCGCTCGCTGACCGATGAAGAACGCGCACAGATCCAGTCGCTGGGCGGCCTGGACAAGCTTATCGAGGCCTTCAAGCAGCGCCTCGAAGAGCAGAAGGAACGCCACGCTGGCGGCAACAAGTGGATTGGCACCGGCGGCACCAGCCCATTCGGCTCGGGCGGCTTCAACCCCGAGGGCATCCGCGTCGGTGACGCCGGCAAGCGCCAGGGCAAGGCAGTAAAAGTCTGGGACCAACGCGAGTACAAGAACCTCGACGACCAGGTCGAGCTTGGCACCCGCAACATCAAGCTGGCCCTGCGCCGGCTGCGCAAGTTCGCCCGCGAAGGCGCCGCCGAAGAGCTGGACATCGACGGCACCATCGACCACACCGCGCGTGATGCCGGGTTGCTGAACATCCAGATGCGCCCCGAGCGGCGCAACACCGTGAAGCTGCTGTTGCTGCTCGACATTGGCGGTTCGATGGATGCCCACGTCAAAGTCTGCGAAGAGCTGTTCTCGGCCTGCAAGACCGAGTTCAAGCACCTGGAGTATTACTACTTCCACAATTGCGTTTATGAGTCGGTGTGGAAGAACAACCTGCGCCGCACGTCCGAACGTTTTTCCACCTTCGACCTGCTGCACAAGTACGGCGATGACTACAAGGTGGTGTTCGTCGGTGACGCGGCCATGGCGCCCTACGAGATCACCCAGCCGGGTGGCAGCGTGGAGCACTGGAACGAAGAAGCCGGGTATGTGTGGATCCAGCGTTTCATGGAAAAATTCAGGAAGGTCATCTGGATCAACCCGTACCCCAAGCAGGCCTGGGAGTACACCGCCTCGACCCATCTGGTGCGCGACCTGATCGAGGACAAGATGTATCCGCTGACCCTGCAAGGGTTGGAGGACGGGATGCGCTACCTGTCCAAGTGAGGTTGCCTGCTCCAACATCACCGTCAAGGCATGCACAGGACGTGTGTAGGAGCGGGTTCACCCGCGAAGAGGCCGCCCGCTCTACCGCCAACGGTTCAGGTAATCCTGCTGCTCCCGCCAGGCCTCGTCCTGCACCACCGCCCTGAACCGTACCACCGCCCCCGGCATGCACTGCGCCAGTTGCGCCAGCGCCAGCGGCGTCAGCGCGCCCAGCCGCGGGTACCCACCAATGGTCTGCCGGTCATTGAGCAACACGATCGGCTGCCCGTCCGGCGGCACCTGTACCGCACCCAGCGGGATCCCTTCGGAGATCATCGGCGCCCCTTGGTACACCAACTGCGGCCCCAACAACCGGATGCCCATGCGGTCGGCCCGGCTGTCCAGCGTCCACTCCCGGTTGAATGCCTCGAACAGGCTGGTACCGCTGAATTCACCAATCTGCGCGCCCATCACCAGGTCGAGCACCGGCTTTGGGGCGAACTGTGGGCACAACGCGTGCGGCACTTCGCGCAGGGGTGCACTGCTACCGGTAAAAGCCAATGCCTGGTTTCTAGCCAGCGCAGCCCCCTGGCCATCGATGCCACCCAGTGCTTCACGTACCACGGTGGCACAACTGCCCAGCACCTCCTCCCCCAGGAACCCACCCGGTGCCGCCAGATACGCCCGCACACCCACTTTGGGCTGTTTCAAGGTCAAGCGCTGCCCCTTGGCCAGGGCAAAGCTGCGCCATGGCGCCAGGGGCTGATCATCGACACACGCCTCCAGGTCGGCACCGGCCAGGGCCAGCACGCAATCCTGTTCAGCCACTACGCAAAAACCACCCAGCGCCACCTCGACCACCGGCGCCCCCAACGGGTTGCCCAGCAGCCAGTTGGCCCAGTGCATCGCCACCCAGTCCAGCGCCCCGCCCTGGGTCACGCCAAGGTGGCGCACGCCAAAGCGCCCGGCATCCTGTAACTGGCACAACGGCGTACTGGCCTCAATCATCAACTGCTTCATCCCTGCGCCTCCACATCACCACCCATGGCCAGGAATTCGCTGCGCGAAACCGGCACGAAGCGCACCCGGTCACCGGGTTGCAAAAGGCTGTAACCCTCACGCTCACGGTCGAACAACCGCACCGGGGTGCGCCCGATCAGGTTCCAGCCACCCGGCGATACTGCCGGGTAGGCCGCCGTCTGGCGCTCGGCAATACCCACACTGCCCGCCGCCACGCGCTTGCGCGGGGTACTCAGACGAGGGCTGGCCAGGCGCTCGTCGACCAGGCCCATAAAGCCGAAACCAGGCGCGAAGCCCAGGGCAAACACCGGGTAATCACGTTCGCCGTGCAACCGAACAATCTCCGCTTCACTCAAGCCGCTGCGGGCCGCCAGCACAGGCAGCTCGGGGCCGACACTGGCGTCGTACCACACCGGGATCTCGTGTCGGCGGCCGCCACTGCCGGTGTCAGGCTGCAAGCCGTCCAGCGCCTGAGCGATTCGCGCCCTGGCCTCGCCTGGCGGCAGGGCAGACTGCACCATCAGCGTGGTGTAGGACGGCACCAGGTCCAGCAGGTGCTCGCCGAACGCCGCGCTCAAGCGCCGGCTGGCGGCGAGCATCCATGGCATGTTGGCCTCATCGATACGGTCGAACAGGCGGACCATCAGGCTGTCGATGGCGACCACTTCAATTCGCGGTTTCATCACGCCTCCAGCCCATCGAGGGCCTGGCGAATCTGCCGCACCGCCGCCACCGAACTGTCGTTGTCGCCATGCACGCAGAGGGTGCGGGCGGCAAGCTGCAAGGCACTGCCATCGTCAGCCAACAGCGTTTCGCCTCGGGCCAGACGCACCGCCTGCTCCACCACCCGCGCCGGGTCGTGATGCACCGCACCCGGCAGGCGCCGCGACAGCAGATGGCCACTGGCGGTGTAGGCGCGGTCTGCGAACGCCTCGAACCATAGCGGCACGCCGATTTCATCGCCCAGTGCCTGGGCGGCACGGTTGTCGGCGGTGGCCATCAGCATCAACGACAGGTTGCTGTCATAGGCCGCGACGGCCTCCAGCACGGTACGCAGCTTGAGCGGGTCGGCCATCATGTCGTTGTACAGCGCACCATGGGGCTTCACATAGGCCACGCGACCACCCAGCACTTTGCAGATGCCATCCAGCGCACCAATCTGGTAATGCAGCAGGTCACGGATTTCTTCCGGGCTGCAGGCCATGGAACGGCGGCCAAAGCCGACCAGGTCCGGGTAGGCCGGATGCGCGCCGATAGTCACCCCGTGCTCCAGCGCCAGGGCCACGGTACGGCGCATGATACCGGGGTCGCCGGCGTGGTAGCCGCAGGCGATGTTGGCGCAATCGATGTAAGGCATGACCTCGGCATCCAGGCCCATGCGCCAGCTGCCGAAACTCTCACCCATGTCGCAATTGAGTAGCAGGCGTTCCACCACGCGGTCTCCCTTGTCGTTGTGCATAGGCCTACCTTACCGCGCCTGCAGCTGTTTGCCGCGGGTTTCCGGCAAGCTCAAGGCCGCCACGATCACAATGCCGTAGGACACCGCAGAAAACACGCCGATACCCAGGCCCAGCGGAACATTCTGGCCGAGCATGCCGATCATCAACGGAAACAGCGCGGCAATGACCTTGCCGATGTTGTAACAGAAGCCCTGCCCCGAACCCCGAATGCGCGTGGGGAACAGTTCGGTCAGAAACGCCCCCATGCCGCTGAAGATACCCGAGGCGAAGAAGCCCAACGGGAGGCCCAGCCACAGCATCACGCCATCGCTGACCGGCATCTGCGTGTACAACAGCACAATGACGAAAGAGCCCACGGCGAACAGGATGAAGTTCTTCTTGCGCCCCAGCAGGTCGGATAGATAAGCGCTGACCACATAGCCCATGTACGAGCCGACGATCACCATGGCCAGATAACCACCCGTGCCCAGCACGCTCAGGCCGCGTTCGTTCTTCAGGAAGGTTGGCAGCCACGAGGTGATGGCGTAGTAACCGCCGAGTGCGCCGGTGGTCAGCAGGGATGCCCGCACGGTGGTCCAGAGCATGCCCGGCGCGAAGATTTCGTAGAAGCGCGAGGGTGCCTCGGCGTTTTCCACTGCCTTGGCCTTACGATAGACCTCAGGGTCCTTGACCAGGCGGCGAACGAAGATAACGAAGATTGCCGGTACCAGCCCCAGCAGGAACAACGCACGCCAGGCCTGCTCTGCCGGCAGCCACGAGAACAGCAGCGCATAAAGGATGGCCGTGAGGCCCCAGCCAATTGCCCAACCGGACTGCACCATGCCCACCGCCTTGCCGCGGTCCTGGGCGCGGATCACCTCGCCGATCAACACCGCGCCGGCGGTCCACTCGCCACCGAAGCCAAAGCCCATGAGGGTTCGGGCAATCAACAGTTGCTCGTAGTTCTGAGCGAAGCCGCACAGGAAGGTGAAGAAGGCGAACCACAACACCGTCAGTTGCAGGGTACGCACCCGGCCGATGCGGTCGGAGAGGATACCGGCCACCCAGCCTCCTACAGCCGAGGCGATCAGCGTGCTGGTGTGGATCAACCCGGCTTCGGTGGTGGTGATACCCCACAGCATGATCAGTGTAGGAATGACGAAACTGAGCATCTGTGTGTCCATGCCGTCCAGGCCATAGCCAATCTTGCAGCTCCAGAAGGTACGTCGTTGCTGTTTGTCGATGTCGCGGTACCAGGCGAAAGGCCCGGACGAACGGAGGGAACTGACCTGCTGTTGCACGCCGGTGGGGTTCATGGATGCCTCGGCTTGTTGGTATTGTTTTATGGGCGACATGAAGCGTCGCGGCCTGGGCGTCATTGTTCAGAGGCCGCCTCGCCTGCGTCCAACGAAAAAAACCGCCGGTCTGGAACAAGAAAAACTGATCATGAACCTTCGCTTCCTCGAAACCTTCGTCTGGGTCGCCCGGCTCAAGAGCTTCCGCCTGACGGCAGAAAAGCTGTTCACCACCCAGGCTTCGGTATCCAGCCGTATTGCCGCACTGGAGGCTGACCTGGGCGTGAAGCTGTTGCTGCGCGACTCCCGCGGCGTCAGCCTGACCCCGGAGGGCGGCAAGGTGCTGGAATACGCCGAACGCATGCTGGAAACCGCCAAGGCCATGAAGCAGTCGCTGGACAGCGACCGGGCCAAGGTCGGGCGCATTCGCATCGGGGTAATGGACACTGTGATCCACACCTGGATGAGCGCGCTGGTGGCGGAGCTGACCGAGCGTTACCCGCAGGTGGAAATCGAACTGGTGGCCGACACCGCGCTGAACTTGCGCGAGCAGCTGCAGAAGGGCTTTCTTGACGTGATTTTGCAGACCGACTTGCTGCGCGAGCAATCGATCCGCAGCCTCGACCTGGCGCGCTACCCAATGGGCTGGGTGGTGGCCGCAGGCGCCCACCAGCACCGGGACTATGCGTCGCTGGCCGAACTTGGGCGCGAGCGCATCATCACCTTCTCGAAGAATTCACGGCCGCACCAAGAGGTGCTGAGCTTGCTGCAGGCTGCGGGGGCAGAGGCGCCGCGGTTGAATTGTGTGAATTCGGTGGCGGCGATTACCCGGCTGTTGCGCGACGGTTTTGGCATTGGCGCGCTACCGCCGGCGCTGGTGGATGCCGAGTTGGGCCGGGGCGAGCTGGTGCTGCTGGAAGGGTTGCAGCCGCCGCCGAGCCTTGAGCTGGTGGTGGCGTGGCAGACCGGGGTGGCATTGGTCGATGAGGTGGTTGGGGTTTGCCGGCAGGTGTTGGAGCGGTATGCGCGGGATGTGGGGGGGCAGCGGATCGTACTGGTCTGACCAACAGTTTCTGCCTGTACCGGCCCTTTCGCGGGCTTG
>NZ_JBQENN010000014.1:22937-76938 GCF_052044625.1 Pseudomonas sp. 22515 | reverse complement strand
AAAGGGCCGGTACAGGTACAGCAGAACTTAGCGCCAGCTCTCTTTCACCACCCTGCGCCGCCCGCCCAGGATCAGCCAGCCAATCCCCAACAACACGCTTTCGACCACAAAGGCCAGCACAAAACCGGCACCCACACCCCAGCCAATCGCCTCGGGCACCAGCAGAATCTGGTAGCTGTAGCCATTGAGGGTTTCTTCACGCAACTGCGGGTCGGCCTGTACCAGCACATGCCAGGTACGCTCAGCCCATGACCCTTGCAGCACCTGCCATTCGTTTTCCAGCAGTTCGTTGCGGATCATCAGGCTTTCGATGCTGTTGGCATCACTGTTGAACACCGGGTCGTCGCTGCTGCGGTAGTGCTGCAGCAGCGCCTGCAAGTCGCCCTTGAAAAAGCGCTCGGCCGTTTGCCGGAACCCATCGAGCGCCTCGCGCGATTCGAACAGGTGCGCCTCGACCCGCTGGCTGTAGTCCTTGACCAGCCCCGGGACCTGGATACCGGCCAGCAGGCCGAAGGTGAACAACAGCAATCGCAGGTAACTTCTGAACATGCAGCGTCCTTAGCTCTGGCCGTGCGCCACGCACTCGCCGTGCCGCCACAGGGCCCACTGACCCGGCGCGTAGCGGTGCCAGGTCTCGTTCTCGGTCAGGGCCTCGGTGGCAATCACCGTGACCACGTCGTTGGGGGTGGTTTCGGTATGAAAATCGACGATCAGGTCGACATCCTTCAACCGTGCGGCACCAAATGGCGCACGGCGGGTAATGTGCACCAGCTTGGTCGAGCAAAAGCAGAACAGCCAGTCGCCGTCGCTGAGCATGCAGTTGAACACGCCCTGACCACGGTAGCCGGCACAGGCTTCGACCAACACGGGCAGCAGCTGTTCCACCGGCACCGGTTCGGGGAAAGCGCTGCGGATGCGGTTGAGCAGGTCGCAGAAGGCCGCTTCGCTGTCGGTGTCGCCCACTGGCCGGTAAAAACTGGCCAGGCCCTTGAAGTCACCCAGTTGGCCATTGTGCGCGAAGCACCAGTTGCGGCCCCACATTTCCCGTACGAACGGGTGGGTGTTGGACAGGCACACCCTGCCGACGTTGGCCTGACGGATATGACCGATCACCACTTCGCTTTTGATCGGGTAGCGCTGCACGAGGTTGGCTACTTCCGACTCGCTGCTCGCGGCCGGGTCCTGGAACAGGCGCAGGCCGCGGCCTTCGTAAAAGCCTATCCCCCAGCCGTCACGGTGCGGGCCGGTACGCCCGCCCCGCTGCATCAGGCCGGTGAAGCTGAAAACAATGTCGGTAGGGACGTTGGCACTCATGCCCAGCAGTTCGCACATAGGCGTGTCTCCGTTTACAGACGAGGCTCGACCCGGCCTGCGCCACGCGTAGCGGCTGGCGGCAAGTCGTCACGGTAACGGTCGCTGCGCTCGGCAGCCAGCGGCGCCTGGGTGCCGAGCTGGTCATCCTCGGCCCGCTGACGCCTGGCAGCGGCTTCGGCCTGCTCACGGCGTGCGTGCGCGCGCTTTTCCAGCGGCCAGCGCATCAGCACGAAGAGGAAGTACAGGCCGAAGGCGATCATGCCATACATGGCGAAGTCGGACACAGCGCGCCAGGCGTTGTTGCCGACCTTGAAAGCGACATCCAGCGCAGTGATGGCGATTGCAGGGGCGAAGCTGTCCTTGACCGGGTCGACGATGGTCGGGGTCAGCAGCAGCACCGCCAGCACCACCCGTAGCGGTTCGCGCAGCCAGCGCCACATCCAGCCGGTGAGCTTGAAGCCCACCAGCAGGCACCCTAAGGCGGCTACTGCGTACAAGCCCCAGGCGAAGGTGTAGTCGTTCTCGGTCATGGTGTTCGTGCAAGCCAGGCAAAGAGATGCCTATGATAAACACTTTTCCGGGCGCAGACAGTGTTTGCCTGTGCCGGCCTCTTCGCGGGTAAACCCGCTCCTACCTCGGTGCGATCCCNTTACCCGCGAAGAGGCCGGCACAGGCAACCCCAATCAAGAGATCTTCAATGCCAGCCAAGCCCCAACCCCCGATTGCCCAAGCCGACCAGGCCACCGACCCGTATGCCTGGTTGCAACAGCGCGATACCCCCGAGGTACTCGCTTACCTGCACGCTGAAAACGCCTACCAGGAAGCCTGCCTGGCCGACCAGGCACCGTTGCGTGAGCAACTGTTCGAAGAGATCAAAGGCCGCATCCTGGAGACCGACCTCTCGTTGCCGGCGCCCTGGGGCCCCTACCTGTACTACACCCGCACCACCGCCGGCGACGAATACCCGCGTCACTACCGCTGCCCACGCCCGGCCGACGACTCGAACACCGTCGATGAAAGCCAGGAGCAACTGCTGCTCGACCCCAACGTCCTGGCCAACGGCGGTTTCCTCTCCCTCGGCGCGTTCAACATCAGCCCCGACCACCGCCTGCTGGCCTATAGCCTCGACACCAGCGGCGACGAAATCTATACCCTGTACGTCAAAGACCTGGCCAGTGGCCGTGTCACTACCCTGCCCTTCGACGACTGCGACGGTAGCCTGACCTGGGCCAACGACAGCCAGACGCTATTCTTCGCTGAGCTGGACGACACCCACCGCCCATGGCGCCTGCGTCGCCACACCTTGGGCACCGACGCCGCGCACACCGTGTTCGAAGAGCCAGACGGGCGTTTCTTCCTGCACTGCTACCGCACCAGTTCCGAGCGTCAGCTGGTGCTGCTGCTGAACAGCAAGACCACCAGCGAGGCCTGGGTGCTGGACGCCGAAACCCCGCAGGCGCCGTTCACCTGCCTGGCGCCGCGCGTCGAAGGCCACGAATACTTCCCCGACCACGGCCAACTCGACGGCCAGTGGCGCTGGTTCATCCGCACCAACCAGGATGGCATCAACTTCGCCCTGTACCACGCGCCAGTCGCGCCAGTGCCAAGCCGCGAACAGTGGCAGGTGCTGGTGGCGCACCGCGACGCGGTCATGCTCGAAGGCCTCAGCCTGAACGCCGGTGCCCTCACCCTGAGCCTGCGCGAAGGCGGCCTGCCGATCATCGAAGTACGCCCGCAGGGCTTGCCGGCCTACCGCGTCGAACTGCCAGACGCCGCCTACAGCCTGTACGTGCAGGACAGCCTGGAATTTGCCAGCACTCGCATACGCTTGCGCTACGAAGCGCTCAACCGCTCGGCCCAGGTGCGCCAACTGACGTTGCCCACGGGCGCCCAGGTGGTGCTCAAGCAAACCCCGGTGCTCGGTGCATTCGATGCCGATGACTATGTCAGTGAGCGCCTGTGGGCAACCGCAGCGGACGGCACCCAGGTGCCGATCAGCCTGGTACGCCGCCGCCAGGACCTGGGCAAGACCGTGCCACTGTACCTGTACGGCTATGGTGCCTATGGCGAAAGCCTCGACCCCTGGTTCTCACATGCGCGCCTGAGCCTGCTGGAGCGCGGCGTGGCCTTTGCCATCGCCCATGTGCGAGGTGGTGGCGAACTGGGGGAGGCCTGGTACCGTGCCGGCAAGCAGGAGTACAAGCACAACACGTTCAGCGACTTCATCGCCTGCGCCGAGCACCTGATCAGCCAGGGCGTGACGGCCGCCGACCGCCTGGCCATCAGTGGTGGCAGCGCTGGCGGCCTGCTGATCGGCGCGGTGCTCAACCTGCGCCCTGAGCTGTTCCGCTGCGCCATTGCCGAAGTGCCCTTCGTCGACGTGCTCAACACCATGCTCGACCCGGAGCTGCCGCTGACCGTGACCGAGTACGATGAATGGGGCAACCCTGAGGAGCCGGAGGTGTATGAACGGATCAAGGCTTATGCGCCGTACGAGAACCTGAAAGCGCAGGCCTACCCGGCGATGCTGGTGGTGGCGGGCTACAACGACAGCCGCGTGCAGTATTGGGAGGCGGCCAAATGGGTGGCGAAGTTGCGCACACTCAAGACCGACAGCAACCTGCTGCTGCTCAAGACCGAGATGGGGGCTGGGCATGGCGGGATGAGCGGGCGGTACCAAGGGTTGAAGGATGTGGCCCTGGAGTATGCGTTCGTGTTTGGCGAGCTGGGTATCCTTTGAGAGAGCGGGGGGCGCGTTGCGCCCCTTTCGCGACACAAGGCCGCTCCCACAGGACAGTGGGCTGCACCCCAGATGTTGGACATCTGTCCATCTTCTGAGGTGCAGTCCACAGCGCGGAATCCAGTCCAACCTGTGGGAGCGGCCTTGTGTCGCGATGGGCTGCAAAGCAGCCCCAGACGCCCTCAGCTCCCGCCCGTCAATCATCCTCCACAACCGGCTTCGGCGGGTCCTGCCGCAACCCGGGCAATGGCTGATCCTTCGGCGGGCCGGGCACTGGCATCGGCGGCAACAAGGGCGCCCCCGGCTGGCTGTCATAAGCCTTGGGCGGCGTACTCGGGGTAATCTGCGGGTATGGCGTAGGCGTCGGCGTACCGGGCGCGCCGGGTACTGGCGGCGTGAGCCTGGGTGGCGTGCTGGCAGCTTCTGCCAAGGGCAGGCCAGCCATCAACAGCGCGGCGAGGATCGCGTGAAACATCAGCAACCTCCTGTCGGGAACCTTTCTACAGGCTACGCCTAAATCAACGCTTTCGCCTGTCCGCCTGACCTGCAAGCGCGCTAGACTCAATGGCATAACCGTCACTTGCCTGATCAGAACAAAGGAAACACCATGAGCTCCACCTCTTCTGCCGCCGCCACCGCGCGCCTCGACCGCATCCTGGCTGATGCCAAGCGCGACAAGGAAATGGGCTACCGCGACAAGGCCCTGAGAATGTACCCGCACGTATGCGGCCGCTGCGCCCGCGAGTTCGCCGGCAAGCGCCTGAGCGAGCTGACCGTGCATCACCGTGACCACAACCACGACAACAATCCTCAGGACGGCTCCAACTGGGAGCTGCTGTGCCTGTACTGCCACGACAACGAACACTCGCGCTACACCGACCAGCAGTACTTCAGCGAAGGCTCCACCAGCACCCCGAGCATTGCCAAGGCTACGCACAACCCGTTTGCCGGGCTGGCGGGCATGCTGAAGAAAGACTGACCATCGATTCGCCCCCCGCTGCTACCGGGCAGCCCGTATAATCGCGCTTTTTTTCGCGAAGGGCCCCGGTACGTGGCAAACAAACGATACAGCTGCATCGGCCTGTTCAACCCCAAGTCGGCAGAAAACGTCGGCTCTGTGATGCGCGCAGCGGGCTGCTATGGCGTCAATTCGGTGTTCTACACGGGCAAACGCTATGAACGCGCGCGTGACTTCGTCACCGACACCAAGCGCGTGCACTACGACATCCCGTTGATCGGCATCGACGACCTGCAGCGCATTATCCCGCTGGGCTGCACGCCAGTGGCGGTAGAACTGGTGGAGGGTGCGCGGCCATTGCCGGATTACACCCATCCGGACCGGGCCATTTACATCTTCGGGCCAGAGGATGGCTCGTTGAGCGAAGACGTGCGGGGATGGTGTGAAGAGACTATCTACATCCCGACTGAGGGCTGCATGAACCTGGCAGCGACGGTGAATGTGGTGCTGTATGACCGCATGGCCAAGGGGCTGAATACCCGTTCGGGGCCCAAGTTCAAATAGAAAGGCCGCCACTGCGGCGGCAGGACAGACCTGCCAACACAGGGCGACCGAGTGCTGAGCTCCGTCAGAACAGCACCGAAACCGGGCCGAACATTGCCTCGACAAACCATGGGTTGTCGCGATCAACGCTGCCGACGATGGTTGGCTGCACGCTCCCCAACCTCGGTTTCGCCCCGTGAACAATGCTGAGTTTCTGCTCGGCGGTGTATTCCAGGTACGACTTGATACGCTTGAAATGCGACTTGCAGACGATGCCGTCCTGCCGATTGTCAGGCGCAGGGATGCCTAGTGCAGCACCTTGCTCTGCAGCACATCGGAACGCCGCCCCAGCACGTTCTCGCTGATCTGCACAAAGTCTTCGGTACTGACGCTGGGCAGGCGCATCAGCCCCCGCACCACATCGTCCAACGAACGTTTGGCCTGGGTGTGAATGCGGATTTCCTTGTCCAGCGCCTGCAACAGCATCACGCCGCGGGCCACCTGGGCCGGGCTTGCGCGTTCACCCTTGAGCCGGTTGACCTTGGCGCCCTGCTTGCTCAGACGCGCCTGCCAGACCTGGTAACGGTCATCACTCATCCCGCCCGAGCGGCGTAGCAACTCGTTGGCGTAATAATCGGTCAGGCTCTCTACCAGCCAGTCACTGCCGTCACGCCCGTGAATCTGCGCGAACAGTTGCACCAATTCGCGCAGCAACGGGCTATTGCCGTTTTCGCTGACCATGGGCCGGGCACTGTTCAGGTACAACGAGCCCTGCGCAGCCATAGCCCCTCGCCACATGCCGTCACGCGCCCCGACCAACAGCAGCTTGGGCGGGTTACGCGGGAACACAGCTTGTAGGTGTGGCCAGACGAATGTGAGCAAGGTCAGGCTGTCCATGCGCCGCATGCCCTGCCCCACCGGCGCGGCCACGGTCACTTCGGTCTCGCCCAGGCGAGCGCGGCGGCTGCCCAGGTCGCCGGCAAGCATCCAGCCGGTCGGGCGATCGAACAAGCGCGACACGTTGTCGATGCGAAACTTCCCCTTGCCGATACGCGGCCAGGACGTTTCGATGCTCTTCCAGCCCTCGGGCAGGTCGAAAGCCAGGCGCGCCACCAGCTCGGTACCATCCTGCTGGTCGAGGCGCGCAGGGGGTATCAGCTGGTCGCCGAGGAACAGCGCCCAGTGTGGGGTGATGCGTGATGAATAGGCGCCGCTGGCCAGCTTCTGGTCCAGCTGCACACGGTAGCTGAGGCTGGTCTTGCCGGCCGCTGGCTGCCAGATACCACGCCGCCCCTTCAGCTGCCATTGCCCATCGGCCTGGAAGCCGCTGTAGGCCCCAGCCTTGCCCAGGTCGAAGTCCAGGCTGCGCACGGCGCTGCCTTCAGCCAATGTAACGCGGACCTCGGCCTGGCCACTGGCAGGCAGCAGGCGCACCTGGTAGTCGAGGTCGACCTTTTTCGCCCAGGCCGGCGAACTGGCCATCAGGCCCAACAGCAACAACAGCTGGCAACGCATACAGAAACTCCTTGTTTCCCCGAGGCAGCGGGCCGCGCCGGTCAGCTGGCGCGAAAGATCAGGTGGTCTTCCCAGTCGTCTTCGTGCACATCGTGTTCACTGAGCATACGCCCCGACTGGGAAATGCGCTGTTCATGAACCTGTTGCCGGTCGCCACAGACCAGGTGATGCCAAGCCGGCAAGTCCTTGCCCTCACTGACCAGACGGTAACCGCAGGTACTCGGCAGCCACTTGAACTGGTCGGCCTTGCCCGGGGTCAGCTGGATGCAGTCTGGCACGTGGGCGAAGCGGTTGGGGTAGTCGCTGCACTGGCACGTATCCAGGTCCAGCAGTTTGCAGGCGATGCGCGTGTAATAGACGCTGTTGTCGTCTTCGTCCTCGAGCTTTTGCAGGCAGCACAGGCCGCAGCCATCGCACAGCGACTCCCACTCTTGCTGGCTGAGTTGTTCGAGGGTCTTGCGCCGCCAGAACGGCGCGTTTTCAGCGATCATCACACAGGGTTCCTGCCTTCATCTTGGGGGCCACGGCGCGCGGCGGCGCCAGTCTAGAGCCTGGCCTTCGGCAAAGCCAGACCGCTTGTCAGTCGCGACGGCACGCAGTAGCGTGCGCTTTTCCCGTCCGTTTGCAGGAGCCGCCATGAGCGCCAACCCCCGCATTGCCGATTACGCCATCAACGAGCAGTTCATCAACCGCTGGTCACCACGCGCCTTCACCGCCGAGCCGATCAGCGAAGAAACCCTGCTGAGCTTCCTCGAGGCCGCCCGCTGGGCACCGTCGGCCTATAATTCGCAGCCTTGGCGCTTCCTTTATGCCCGCCGCGACACGCCGAACTGGGAGCGTTACCTGAGCCTGCTGGTGCCATTCAATCGCAGCTGGGCGCAACAAGCGTCGGCGCTGGTGCTGGTCATTTCGAAGACTACCTTCGCGGCCCCGGGCGCTACGGAAGAAAAACCGGCCCTGTGGCACACCTTCGACACGGGCTCTGCCTGGGGGCACCTGGCCCTGCAGGCCAGCATCAGCGGCTGGCATACCCATGGCATGGCCGGCTTCGATCAGGACCTGGCACGTCAGGAACTGAAGATTCCCGATGGTTACGCACTGCATGCCATGGTGGCGATCGGCAAGCTGGGGGACAAGGCCAGCCTGGATGAAGCCCTGCAGGCGCGTGAAGTGCCGAGCCCGCGCAAGCCGCTGAGCGAGCTGGCTGCTGAAGGCGATTTCAGCCTGTAAGGTTTGTGTTGGCCGTGCTGGCCTCTTCGCGGGCAAGCCCGCTCCTACGGGGATATCACCACCCTGTGCTGGAGGGGTTTTCAGGCGAAGAGGCCGGTACGGGCCACAGCAATCAGTAGCCCCGGGCGAAATCGACTTCGCCCCGCAACCCCTGCCCCGCTTCATAAGCCCGCACATTCTCGACAAACAAGCGCACCATCGCTGTCGGGGAGGTGGGCGCCGAGCTGTGCCCGGTCAGCAGCAAGCCCCAGGCGGTCCAGAACGGGTGTTGCTTGGGCAGCGGCTCCTGGCGGCACACATCGATCACGGCACCGGCCAGATGGCCCTCTTTCAACGCCTCGACCAGGTCGGCATCGACCACCGCCACACCACGTCCGGCATTGATGAACAAGGCCGAGGGCTGGAAGCACTTGAACAGCGCGGCGTCATACAGGTCATGAGTCGCCGGGGTATCCGGCAGCAGGTTCAGCACGTAGTCGACCTGGCCGACCATGCGCGGCAGGTCGGCCAGCGCCGCCACCTCGACGAACGGCGCCTGCTCACGGGCGCTCCTGGCAACGCCGTACAGCGCCACACCAAACGGCTGCAGGAACTCGGCCACACGCTGACCTATGTCGCCTACACCCACAATGAGGACCTTGCGCCCTTCCAGGCTGCGCCCCGGGCGGTCATCCCACCGCCGCTCGACCTGGCTGACCAGGCGCGACAGCACCTCACGCTCATGGCCTAGCATATAGGTGAGCATGTACTCGGCCATCACCTGCCCGAAGATGCCTACTGCGCGGCTCAGGCGGTAATCACGCGGCAGGCCGTCGGCCAGCAACGGCGTGATACCGGCCCATGTCGACTGTATCCAGCCAGGCTTGTGGCCTTGGCGCAGCAGACTGGCCAGCAAGTCCGGCTGGCCCAGCCACACCGGACACTGCGGTGCCTGGCGGGCCAGTTCGGCAGAGTCGCCGCTGGTCAGCACTTCCAGTTCTGGCGCGGCGGCGCGCAAAAGCTCGGCGTATCGAGCATGGTCATGCTCAGCGATCAGTACACGCATGGTCAGACGGGGTCGTTTCGGCGCAGCAGCTCTTCGGGCAGGTGCTCGATGTACTCATCTTCCAGCGGCGGCATCTGCAGGTGGTAGCCTTGGCTTTCGAGGTTCTCCAGCACCTTGGTGATGTCCTCGCGGGCCAGCTTGCGCTCAGGGCTGAGCACCAGGTCGAAAGCGTGCACGGGGGTGCCGAAGAACGGCAGCAGGCCTTCAGGCACGCGCTCCAGGCCGTCAGCCTTGAGTACGTACAGGTACATTTCGTTCTTGCGTGGGCTCTTGTAGATCGAGCAAATACGTTTCATCGGGTTTCTCCGGCACCTGCCAGGTTGTCCAGCAGGGCCTGGCCCATGCGCTCACGGCGCCAGCCGCGCAGCGAATCGGGCAGTTGATAAGGGCCATTGGGGTATCCGCTCTTGAGCAGCGCCTCCAGGGCTTTCTTGCGCAGCATCAACTCGGGCGCAATCCCCAGGCGCTCGCCTTCGGCCTGGCCGATGGCACGCAGCTGCTTGAGAAGGCCCGCAGCCTCGATCGGCAGCGGCTCGGGCAAGGGCGCCGGCCATTGCTCGGCAGGCAGGCTGGCGGCGCGCTTGATCAGCTGGATGAGGCACTCGCCGTCCTGACGAATGGTGCGTGGGTGCATCTCGTCGATCTTGGCCAGGGCCGACAGGTTGTTCGGCTGGCTTTTGGCCATGGGCCAGAGCGAGTGCTCCTTGAGGATACGATTACGCGGCACATCGCGGTTGCGCGCTTCGCGCTCGCGCCAGGCGCACAGCTCACGTAGCACTGCCAGTTGTTGAGGCGCCAGCTTCCAGGCCAGCTTGACGTCGCGGTACAGGCTTTCAGGCTCGACTTCACGGCGCAACGCAGCCACCAACTCGGCGCCGTCTTCCAGCACCCAGGCATACTTGTCGTCACTCAGCCGCGGGCGCAGCACGGTGAACAGCTCGGCCAGGTGCACGGCATCTTCGGCAGCGTAGCTGACCTGGGTTTCCGAGAGCGGGCGTTGCAGCCAGTCGGAGCGGGTTTCGCCTTTGGGCAATTCGATGCCCAGCACTTCCTGCACCAGCCGCGAATAGCCCATGGAGAAGCCCAGGTTCAGGTAACCGGCGGCCAGCTGAGTGTCGAACAGCGGCTGAGGCAGCTTGCCGGTCAGGCGCAGCAGCACTTCAAGGTCTTCGCTGCAGGCGTGCAGCACCTTGACCACACCGCTGTCTTCCAGCAGGTCGGCCAAGGGTTGCCAGTTGCCGATCAGCAGCGGGTCGATCAGAAAGGCGCGTTGGCCGTCGCCGATCTGAATCAGCCCGGCTTTCGGGTAGAAGGTGTCGACCCGCATGAATTCGGTGTCGACGGCGACGAAGGGCAGCTGGTGCCAGTCGCGGCAGTGTTCGGCCAGGCTCTGGTCGTCACGGATCCAGTGAATTTCGATGGCCACAAGGCTCTCCCACTAACATTGGCGCGCAGTATATACGGCGCGGGCACTGCGGGTGAAACTGTCCCGCTTTTCGGGGGCAGTCCACCCTGAGGAAGCCGGCGCACCCGCGAATGAAGGCAATACGGTGTAAGACCCGGGCTTGCCCGGGTTCGCGGGCTTGCCCGCTCCCACAGGGCTTCAGCGCTTGGCCGCCAGCCAGGGCCGGCAACTGGCGAACATGTCCAGCGACTGTTGGTAGAGCTCGGTATGCACCTGCAACAGGCCAAGCATCGAGTGGAACAGGTTGTCCTGGGACAGCGGGGCATCGCTGAGCCGTGCCAGGCAGTCGGTATCGACGCCGAAGTCCTCCTTGTAGCTGTCGGAGAACCAGGTCAGCAGCGGCACGTGCTTCTGCGGCTCGGGAGCGATGGCGTAGGGCGTGCCGTGCAGGAACAGGTTGTACTCGCCCAGCGACTCGCCGTGGTCGGACAGGTAGATCATCGCCGTGTCGACCTTGTCTTGTTTGCTGCGCAGGGTATCGATCAGCGAGGCCAGCACCTTGTCGGTATAGGCCAGGGTGTTGTCGTATCCGTTGATGATTTGCTCCTTGCTGCACTGGTTCAACGCGTTGCTCTGGCACACCGGTGTGAAGCGCTCGCCATCACTGGGGTAGCGCTTGAAGTACTCGGGGCCGTGGCTGCCCATCTGGTGCAGCACCAGCACGGTGTCCTTGTCGAGGTTGTCGATCAACGCGTCCAGGCCTTGCAGCAGGATCTGGTCATGGCATTCACCATCGGCGCACAGCTGCGGGTCCTTGAGGTTGCTGACGTCGATGAACTGCACGCGATCGCAGGTGCCTTTGCAGCCCGACTGGTTGTCACGCCACTGCACGGCCAGGCCGGCACGCTGGAGGATGTCCAACAGCCCTTCGCGGTTCTTCGCTACGCGGGCATCGTAATCCCTGCGCTTCATGCCCGAGAACATGCAAGGCACTGAAACCGCTGTTTCCGTACCACACGAGTGCACGTCGGAAAACGCCAGCAGGCCTTGCTCTTTGGCGAGATTGGGCGTGGTATCGCGGTCATAGCCCAGCACGCCGAAATGGTCTGCCCTGGCACTTTCCCCGACCACCAGCACGGTCAGCGACTTGCGCTCATGTTTTTGCCAGGCCGCATCACGCTTGGCATCTTCGCCATAATGCTGGAACGGGCGCGAAGCCGTACCGACACGCTCGCTGACATAACCAATGGAGGCCCCGACGATATTGCTGGGGGTGAGCATCAGGCGCAATTCATGGTGATTGCGGAACAGCGACGACAGCCCTTGATAATTGACCAACGCGACCGAGCCAATGGTCACCACACAGGCACCACTGACCACCAACTTGCCCAGCAACTCGCGGTGCCAGGGGCGGTAGGCGATCTGCGCCTTCCACAGCAGCACCGATGGCAGCACGCCCAGCAGCAGGATATACGCGGCAAACTTGAACGACATCAAGTCGCGCACTTCCGCAACATTGGTCTCGGCCATATTGCGGAACATCGCGGCGTCAATAAGTACGCCGTACTGGTTCATGAAGTAAGCCACGCCCGCGCCACTGATGAACAACACAATAAGTACCGGCTTCAATACATACCGGAAGGCAAGTAACGTGAGTATGAGATTGAAGGCGAACAGCATCAGCACAGCAAACGCCAGACTCAGCCACAACCCCGACAGGCCGGCAGGAACCGCCGCTTGCAGATGCTCCCAGAGGAACATGTTGAAGCCGATCAGCAGGTAAAGACTGGCCAGCAGCGTGACCCATTCAGTCCGCAGGGATTTGAAGTTGAGCATTAGCGTTCGCAATCAAGAGTGATTATCACCCCCAGGCCAAATGGCACTGTGGGAAAGTTGGGCGAACTCTAGAAAGCACGTCATCAATTTTTTGTGAAAAAGTCGGTAACAATTTCGTGAGGGTGCGTCTTTTACCAATTATCTCAAAACCATTCAGCTGCCATTCAGCCTGAACCGCCGTCACAAGCCTGCGCAAAGACAGCTATCCTCAATGGTCAGGACCTTACCGACAACCCTGACAGAGGTGAAGAAATGCCAGTTCCGCACGATCTGCTCGCTGACCTGCACGTTACCGCTGATGCATTCCAGGCACTCATAGAGAAGGATCAGGACCTGCACAAACTGCACAAGGAGTACAACGCCAAGGACAAGGAGGTGGTAGCCGCCGAAGGCAACGGCACCAACGACGAGGCCGTCAACCGCCTGCGCAAGGAAAGGTTGCTGATCAAGGACAAGATCGAACGGATCATTCATCCGCCCAAATCCTGACAGGCATTTATTGAATCCACCGGCCTCTTCGCGGGCAAGCCCGCTCCTACACCGATGCGCAGACCGTCGTAGGAGCGGGTTCACCCGCGAAAGGGCCGGACCTGCTGGCCAATGTCCCTGGCCGTTCACCGCTCTCGCCGCCACCGTATTCGCGGGTAAACCCGCTCCTACCACCTGCAGGCGCGGGCGAGCCCGCGAAGAGGCCTGCAGCCCTACACAGCAACCAGCGCTTTCAACGCCCCATCCAGGTCCTCGACCAGGTCACGGTAATCCTCGATACCTACCGACAACCGCAGCAGGTTCTCGCTGATCCCCATCACCCCTTTCTGCTCTGGGCTCAGCGAGCAGTGCGACATGCTCCAGGAGTGGTTGATCATGCTCTCCACCCCGCCCAGCGAGTCGGCCAGCACAAAGATCTGCAGCGCCTCCACCAGGCGGTTGAGCGCGGCGCGGTCGCCTTTCACTTTCATCGCCACCACCGCCCCGCCACTGCGCATCTGGCGTTTGCACAGCTCATGCTGAGGGTGGCTTTCCAGCCCTGGGTAATACACCTGCTCGACCTGCGCGTGACCTTCCAGGAAGCGCGCCACCTGTAGGGCATTGGCACACTGGCGCTCCATGCGCACATCCAGGGTCTTCAGACCGCGCAGGGCCAGGTAGCAGTCGAACGGCCCCTGCACCGCCCCTATCGCCATGCTGATACGGCGCAGGCGCGCCAGCAACGCATCATTGGCCGCCACCACCACACCGCCGGTGAGGTCGGAGTGGCCGCCAATGTACTTGCTGGCCGAGTGCATCACCAGGTCCACGCCCAGGGTGATCGGGCGCTGGTTCCACGGCGAGCAGAAGGTGTTGTCGATGCAGGTGAGGATGCCCTTGGCCTTGGCCAGGTCGCACACCGCCTTGATGTCGACCAGGTGCAGCAACGGGTTGGTCGGCGACTCGATCCAGATCAGCTGGGTTTCCGGCTTGATCGCAGCCGCTACGGCTTCAAGGTCGTTGAGATCGACATAGGTGGTGGTCAGCCCCGAGGTGCGGCTGCGGTAATCTTCCATGATGCGGAACGTGCCACCGTACACGCCATTCATCACCACCACGTGGGCATCCTTGGGCAGCAGCTCAAGCACGGTTGCGGTGGCATTGACCCCCGAGGCGCAGGCCACAGCGCCCACGCCTTCTTCCAAGGCAGCGACACAGGTTTCGTAGGCATGCCGGGTGGGGTTGCCGACGCGGCTGTAGGAATATTCCGGTTTATCGTCCAGGCTGCGCTTGGTGAACGAACTGGCGGTGACGATGGCCGGAAAAATGGCGTTATCGGCAACGCTGAACTGCTCGCCGGCGTGAATGGTACGGGTGGCGAAATTGCGCGGCTTGTCGGACATGGTCAGGCCCATTGGCAGAATGAAAGCTGCAACTATCGCACAACCCAAATCATCTGGCCTTGGGGTAATCTGTGAAATATTTTTCTGCACGGCCAGCGCGCGATATGGACAGTTTCGACCAGCACATTCTTACCCTGCTACAGCGTGATGCCTCGATCTCGCTGAAGGACCTGGCCGAGGCCGTCAACCTGTCCACCACACCGTGCTGGAAGCGGGTCAAGCGCCTGGAGGAAGACGGCTACATCCTCGGCCGCGTCGCCCTGCTGGACCCCGAACGGCTGGGGTTGGGGCTTACCGTGTTCGTCCAGCTCAAGACCCAGCGCCACGACAGCGCATGGCTGGAGCAGTTTGCTGCGACGGTGACCGGGTTCGAGGAAGTGATGGAGTGCTACCGCATGTCCGGGGACTGGGACTACATGCTGCGGGTGGTGGTGGGTGATATTGCGGCGTATGACCGGTTCTACAAAAAGCTGATTACCCGTACCGATGGGCTATCGAACATCACCTCCAGTTTTGCCATGGAGCAGATGAAGTACACCACGGCTTACCCGGTGCATCGCGCCTGACTGGTGCTGGATTCTTCGCGGGCAAACCCACAGGATCACCTCAACCTCAAGCGCTGTGAGGTCCCGTAGGAGCGGGTTCACCCGCGAAGAGGCCAGCACAGGCACCCCATCAATCCGAGGCCAGCACCGCCGCAATGCGGTTCCCCGCCTTGGCTTTCACGACCTTGATCGCCACGAATTTCGAGGTCGGGGTATAGGTCCCCTCGCCATAACTATCAAGCGGTACCAACGGGTTGGTTTCCGGGTAATACGCCGCCGCCTGCCCCTCAGGCACGTCATACGCCACCAGGCGGAACCCGGACACCCGCCGCTCCACGCCATCCTCCCACAACGACACAAGGTCTACCTGCTCACCCGGTTCGAAGCCCAGGCGACGGATGTCCGCCTCATTGACGAACACCACCTCACGCAGGCCGAACACCCCACGGTAACGGTCGTCCAGGCCATACAGGGTGGTGTTGTACTGGTCGTGCGAACGCAGGGTCTGCAAAATCAGGTCGGGCTTGTCACCACGGGCCAGTACCTTGGCGTTGACCAGTTCCTCGGGCAGCGCGTGGGGCATGAAGCGGGCTTTGCCCGTGGCCGTGCGGAAGTTGCGATCGGCGGCATTGTTGCCAAGGTGGAACCCGCCGGGGCTGTTCAAGCGTTCATTGAAACCGGTAAAGCCCGGAATCACGTCAGCGATCATGTCGCGAATGCGGTTGTAATCCGCCACCGCGTGCTCCCAGTCGATCGGCTGGTTGCCCAGCGTGGCCTTGGCCATGCCGGCAATGATCCACGGTTCCGAGCGCATATGCGGCGAGCGCGGGCGCAACTGGCCATTGGAGATGTGCACCATGCTGAAGGTGTCCTCCACGGTCACGCCTTGCGGCCCTTCGGCCTGCAGGTCGATTTCGGTACGGCCCAGGCACGGCAGGATCAGCGCATCGCGGCCGGTGACCAGGTGCGAGCGGTTGAGCTTGGTGGAAATCTGCACGGTCAACGCGCAGTTCTGCAGCGCCGCGTGGGTGCGCGCGGTGTCCGGGGTGGCTTGGGCAAAGTTGCCGCCCAGGCCAATGAACACCTTGGCCCGCCCCTCTTCCATAGCCTTGATCGCCAACACTGCGTTGTGCCCATGGGTACGCGGCACACTGAACTGGAAACGTTGTTCGATGGCATCGAGTAGCGCCGCCGAGGGTTTCTCGTCAATGCCCATGGTACGGTCACCCTGCACGTTACTGTGGCCACGCACCGGCGACAGGCCTGCGCCGGGCTTGCCGACGTTGCCACGCAGCAGCTGCAGGTTGACGATTTCCTGCACGGTCGGCACCGAATGGCGGTGCTGGGTGACGCCCATGGCCCAGCACATGATGACCCGCTCGGCCTTGCGGTACATGCGGGCGGCTAGCTCGATCTCGGCCAGGGTCAAGCCCGACTGTTTGACGATGTGCTCCCAGGACGTGGCGTCCACCGCCGCCAGGTAATCGTCGACGCCGCTGGTGTGCTCGGCGATGAAGGCATGGTCGAACACCGCCGGCTCGCCCTTGGCCTGCGCCTCGCGCTCCCATTGCAACAAGTACTTGGCAATACCGCGCATTGCCGCCATGTCCCCACCCAAGGCCGGGCGGAAGTAGGCACTGGAGGTCGGCTCGGAGCCGTTGCTGAGCATTTCGAACGGGTGCTGCGGGTGCTGGAAGCGCTCAAGGCCACGCTCTTTCAGCGGGTTGAAGCAGACGACCTGGGCGCCACGCTTGACCGCTTCGCGCAGGGGTTCGAGCATGCGCGGGTGGTTGGTGCCGGGGTTCTGCCCGATGACGAATATCGCGTCGGCCAGCTCCAGATCGTGGAACACCACGGTGCCCTTGCCCACCCCGAGGGTTTCCGACATGCCCGCGCCGCTGGCTTCGTGGCACATGTTCGAGCAATCCGGGAAGTTGTTGGTGCCGTAGGCACGCACGAACAGCTGGTAAAGGAACGCCGCTTCGTTGCTGGCCCGGCCCGAGGTGTAGAATTCGGCTTCATCCGGCGACTGCAGCGCACGCAGGTGCCTGGCGACCAGCTCGAAGGCCTCCTGCCAGGTGGTTTCGACATAGTGGTCGGTGGCGGCGTCGTAGCGCATCGGGTGGGTGAGGCGGCCCTGGTATTCAAGCCAGTAGTCGGTCTGCTCCTTCAGCGCGCTGACGCTGTATTTGGCGAAGAAAGCCGGGTCGACCGAGCGGCCGGTGGCTTCCCAGTTGACCGCCTTGGCGCCGTTTTCGCAGAACTTGACCATGTCGCTTTCCGGCGACTCGCCCCAGGCACAGCCGGGGCAGTCGAAACCGCCGTTCTGGTTGGTCTTGAGCATGGCCCGCAGGTTCTTGAAGGCGTTGTCGCTGCCCAGCCAGCTCTTGGTCACGCTTTTGAGCGCCCCCCAGCCGGCAGCGGCGCCCTTGTAGTCCCTGATGTGTTCGTCCTGGCTCATGCGATGAATCCTCACGCTTCGATGCTTTTTTCCAGCCTATGGAGCGTGGGAAGGGGCGTCCAATCGAAAGATCTTACGGCGTGATAAGCGGTTTCGATCATGGCTGCCAGAGGCTGTCCCAGGCGATAGAGGCCATCGATCAACCGGTCAGGCAAAGCAATTTGACGGCCTTGCGGCCAGGTTATAGCTTGGAGTCATGTCCCAACCCATTCGAGTGCGAACGTGGAACAGAACAGCCGGGCCCTGATCGACGGCTTCAACCGGAAAATCGACTACCTGCGGATGTCGGTCACCGACCGCTGTGACTTCCGTTGCGTGTACTGCATGGCCGAAGACATGCAGTTTCTGCCGCGCCAGCAAATCCTCAGCCTCGAAGAACTGTTCCAGGTGGCCGAACGCTTCGTCGCGCTGGGCACCCGAAAGATTCGCCTGACGGGTGGCGAGCCACTGGTACGCCAGGGCATCGTCGACCTGTGCGGGCGCATCGCCGCCCTGCCCGGCCTGCGCGAGCTGTGCCTGACCAGCAACGGCTCGCAACTCGGGCGCCTGGCTCAGCCGCTGTTCGACGCCGGGGTGACACGCCTGAACATCAGCCTGGATAGCCTGGATGCCGACCGTTTCAAGCAGCTGACCCGCACCGGCGACCTAGCCCAGGTAATCGCCGGCATCGACGCCGCACGCCAGGCCGGTTTCAGACGCACCAAGCTCAACTGCGTGGTACTCAAAGGCCGCAACGACCATGAACTGGTCGATCTGGTGCGCTTTGCCATCGAACGCGAGCTGGACATCACCTTCATCGAGGAAATGCCGCTGGGGGTAATAAGCGAGCATGAACGTGGCGAATCGTTCTGCTCCAGCGATGAAGTACGGGCACGCCTGGCCGAGCAGTTCACGCTGGTCGAATCGACCGAGTCGTCCATGGGGCCGGCCCGCTACTGGCGCCTGGCCGAAGCCGCGAACACCCGGGTCGGCTTCATTTCCCCGCACAGCCACAACTTCTGCGCCACCTGCAACCGCGTGCGCCTTACCGTCGAAGGCCGCCTGCTGCTGTGCCTGGGCAACGAACACTCGGTAGACCTCAAGCACGTGCTGCGCGCGCACCCTGGCAACCCCGAACGCCTGGAAAAGGCCATTCGCGACTCGCTGCACCTCAAGCCCTATCGCCATCATTTCGAAGTCGGTGGCGATGTGCAGATCCTGCGCTTCATGAACATGACCGGCGGCTGAGCAGCCGTCTCTGGATTTCCATGATCGTCCCCCCCTCCACCGATGTATTGCGCGTGCTGTTCACCCTCAAGGGGTCGATCGTCAAACGCATTGCCCTGCGCTGTCTGATGGTGACACTGCTGGCCGCGCTGATCGTGCTGGTCGAGCGGCATTTCCCGACGTATTTCTACCCGGTCAGCGCCACGCCATTCACCTTGCTGGGCCTGTCGCTGTCGATCTTCATGAGCTTTCGCAACAATGCGTGCTACGACCGTTGGTGGGAGGGGCGCAAGGCCTGGGGCAAACTGATTATCGAAACCCGCTCGTTCGTGCGGGAAAGCGTGGCGATTACCGACGAAACACTGCGCGCCGAACTGCTGCGCAACCTGTGTGGTTTCGCCCATGCACTCAATGCCCGGCTGCGTAACGAGGACGAACGGGCAGCTGCCAGGCCGTGGCTGGCCAGGGCCGATGCGATCAGCCCGCACAATGTGTGCGACGGCATCCTGCGTGAAATCGGCGAACACTGTTCACGGTTGGCCGCACAGCAACAGATCAGCGAATGGCGCTACACCCTGCTGGAGCAGCGCCTGGTGGGCCTGACCGAAGTGCAGGCCACCTGTGAGCGGATCAAGGGCACACCCTTGCCGTTCCCCTACACGCTGCTGCTGCACCGTACTATTTACATTTTCTGCCTGCTGCTGCCGTTTGCCCTGGCCGAGCCACTGGGCTGGCTGGCACCGCTGTTCACCACCATCGTGGGGTACACGTTCTTCGGGCTGGATGCGATCGGCAACGAGCTGGAAGACCCGTTCGGGCGCGATGAGAACGATCTGCCGACCGATGCCATGGTGCGGACTGTGGAGCGCGATGTGCTGGCCGGGCTAGGGGAACAGCAACTGCCTCCCGCCTTGTTGCCGGTGGGATATGTGTTGAGCTGACCGGGGGGTTGCCTGTTCTGGCCTTTTCGCGGGTAAACCCGCGCCTACAAGGGACAGCACAGGGCCCGCCCCCCCGGTAACCCTTAGCCCCGGCTTGCGCAGGCCTCGATCGGCAACAGGTGTTTGACGAAGTTGCATGGCCGGTGCCGTGCATCCAGCTGCTCGGCCAGAATCCCTTCCCAGGCGGTGCGGCAGGCTCCGGTCGAGCCCGGCAGGCAGCACACCAACGTGCGGTTGGACAAACCGGCCAACGCCCGGCTCTGCACGGTCGAGCTGCCAATATCGAGAATCGACAATGCCCGGAACAACTCGCCAAACCCATCGATACGCTTGTCCAGCAGGCACTCGACCGCTTCGGGTGTGCTGTCGCGCCCGGTAAAGCCGGTCCCGCCGGTGATCAGCACCACCTGCACCTGTTCATCGGCAATCCAGCTGGCCACCTGAGCGCGGATCTTGTACAGGTCGTCCTTGAGCAGCGCTCGCGCCACCAGCCGGTGACCGACCTCGACCAAGCGGTTGGCCAGCAGCGCGCCGGAAGTATCGTTGTCGTAGGTACGGGTGTCGCTGACAGTCAGCACGGCGATGTTCAGCGGTACGAAGACCGCATCAAGTTGGACGCGCACGGTGAAGCTCCTTGAAGGGCATTTTCACCACGCTAGAGGCATACCCCCCGAGGCGTCCAATCGATATGACGTACCGGCCGATCAATGACATCTATCGCAGACGTGGGTTAAGGTCTGCATAACCAGACGCCAGGCACTTCCATGGACATCAAGCAGCTCAAGTTCCTCATCGCCCTCGACCAGACCCGCCACTTCGGCCAGGCGGCGGCGCTGTGCCATATCACCCAACCGACGCTGTCCATGCGCCTGCGCAACCTGGAAGACGAACTGGACCTGGTGCTGGTCAAGCGGGGCCAGCGCTTCGAAGGTTTCACCGAGGCCGGCGAGCGCATCCTGGCCTGGGCCCGTACCCTGCTCGCCGCCCATGACGGCCTGCAGGCCGAGGCTGCCAGTTGCCGTGGCCAGGTGGTCGGCAGCCTGCGCCTGGGCACGGTGCCGCTGGCCAGTTTCAACCCCATGCACCTGCTGCTGCCCCTGCGCGAAAAATACCCCGAACTGCACTTTCAGCTCAGCTCGCTGAGTTCGGAACAGGTCATCGACGGCCTCAGCCGCAACCAGCTCGACCTGGGTATCTGCTACCTGGACCAGGTCAACACCAGCTTCTTCGAAGTGATCGAACTCGGCACCACCACCATGGGCCTGCTGCACGATACACGGCACTTCCAGTTCGCCAGCGACCGGCTGCGCTGGGACGAGCTTGGCGATATTCCGCTGGGGCTGCTGAGCAAAGGCATGCACTACCGCCAGTCGCTGGACCTGAGCTTCCGCAGCCGTGGCCTGGAGCCCAATGCGGTGCTTGAGAGCGACTCGAGCTTCCAGCTTATCCAGGCCATCAACACCGGCCTATGCTGCGCGATCATGCCACTGGACTGCGGCCTGGAAGACCTCAGCGAGCACCTGCGCATCGTACCGGTGGCCGACGCCGCCATCCACAGCCCGGTCGGCCTGCTGCTGCGCCGCAGCGAGCCGCGCTCGGCGATTGCCGAGCAATGCTTTGCCGAGGCCCGGGGGTTGTTTCAGGCCACCTGATCGGCGGTAGCCTGGCGATACTGGCGCGGCGTAAAGCCGGTCAGTTGCTTGAACTGGCGGCTGAAGGCGCTGTGGTCGGTGTAGCCGCAGCGCATCGCCACTTCAGTGATCGGCAGGTCCGAATGCAGCAGGCGATGGGCATGCTCCAGGCGCGCCTTGTGGATCATCTGCCGGGGCGTGAGGTGGAACACCCGCTTGCAATAGCGCTCCAGCTGGGCCACGGAAATACCGGCGATGCGGGTCAGCTCGCCCATGCTGATCGGCTGGTGAAAATGCTGGCGAATGTGCTCGTCCACTGCGGCCAGGCGCTGGTAAGCGGGGTGGCTGTCGGCGGCTGACTGCAGGTCGACCGAAATACCAACCAGGCCGATGATCTCGCCCGCCTGGTTGTACAGCGGGCGCTTGTGGGTCAGGCACCAGCCGGGTTCACGGCTGCCGTACAGGTGCAGCTCCAGTTGGTCCTCCAGCACCATCCCTTCCTTGAGCACCCGGCGGTCCTGCTCGGTGTACCCGGGGCCCAGCTGTGCCGGGAACACTTCGGCGCTGGTCTTGCCCAGCAGCGGTTGCAAGCGCTTGAGGCCGCAGCGCTGGACCAAGGTGTTGTTGGCCAGCACGTAGCGGGCGGCCGGGTCCTTGATGAAGATCGCGGCGTTGGGGATGGCGTCGAGCATCGGCAGCAACAGCGATACACCGGCGAGCAGGGCCTCGAGGGTGGCGGGGCGGTGCTGGTCGAGGGACTGGTAGAGGGTTGCCAGGGGGGCGTCGGTCATCTGTCGGTTCTCTGCTGGCTGGGCCGGCCTCTTCGCGGGTGNGAATCCTGTGCGGTGCCTGTGGGCGCGGGTTCACCCGCGAAAGGGCCGGCACTAGCACTGCATCTCTCAAACCCTTATCCGGTATGGCTTTGAGCCTATCCCCCCGCTTTGCGCCTTACCACTGTTTTTCTGCAACTGTGCCGATTTCGTCATCCCCCTTGCAGAAAACCATCAAGAACCGCCGCCCCGACCGGTTCACTCTATGCCCCACGCAAGCCGCCCAAGTCCTACAAGAGCGCGGCCCAAAAAGCCGCATCTCGTGACATCAGACCTGCCTATCCAATAACCAACAAAAAGGCGAACCCATGTCAGGCAAATTCAAAAAACAGTTATCACTGCTGGACCTCACCTTCATCGGCCTAGGGGCCATTTTCGGCTCCGGCTGGCTGTTCGCCGCCAGCCACGTGTCGGCCATCGCCGGCCCGGCCGGCATCCTCTCCTGGTTTCTCGGCGGGTTCGCCGTACTGCTGCTGGGTATCGTCTACTGCGAGCTGGGCGCCGCCCTGCCACGTGCCGGCGGCGTGGTGCGCTACCCGGTTTACTCGCACGGCCCACTGCTCGGCTACCTGATGGGTTTCATCACCCTGATCGCCTTTTCCAGCCTGATCGCCATCGAAGTGGTCGCCTCACGCCAATACGCCGCCGCCTGGTTCCCCGGGCTGACCAAGGCCGGCTCCAGCGACCCAACCGTGCTCGGCTGGCTGGTGCAGTTCGCCCTGTTGGGGCTGTTCTTCTTCCTCAACTACCGCAGCGTGAAAACCTTCGCCAAGGCCAACAACCTGGTCAGCGTGTTCAAGTTCATCGTGCCGCTGCTGGTGATCGGCGTGCTGTTCACCTTCTTCAAGCCAGAAAACTTCGAGGTCCAGGGCTTTGCCCCGTTCGGCCTGTCCGGGGTGGAAATGGCCGTATCCGCCGGCGGCATCATCTTCGCCTACCTGGGCCTGACGCCGATCATTTCGGTGGCCAGCGAGGTCAAGAACCCGCAGCGCACCATCCCGATTGCGCTGATTCTTTCGGTGTTGCTGTCCACCGCGATCTACGCTTTGCTGCAACTGGCCTTCCTCGGCAGCGTGCCGACCGAAATGTTGGCCAACGGCTGGGCCAGCGTGACCAAGGAACTGGCCCTGCCCTACCGTGACATCGCCCTGGCCCTGGGTGTGGGCTGGCTCGCCTACCTGGTGGTGGCCGACGCAGTAATCTCGCCAAGCGGCTGCGGCAACATCTACATGAACGCCACCCCGCGCGTGATCTATGGCTGGGCGCAGACCGGCACCTTCTTCAAGTACTTCACCCGCATCGATGCAGAGTCCGGCATCCCGCGCCCGGCCCTGTGGCTGACATTTGGCCTGTCGGTGTTCTGGACCCTGCCCTTCCCGTCGTGGGAAGCGCTGATCAACGTGGTATCCGCCGCTCTGGTACTGAGCTACGCCGTGGCCCCGGTCAGCGTCGCCGCCCTGCGCCGCAATGCACCACACATGCCGCGCCCGTTCCGGGTCAAGGGCATGGCTGTGCTCGGCCCGCTGTCGTTCATCATCGCCGCGCTGATCGTGTACTGGTCGGGCTGGAACACCGTGTCGTGGCTGCTGGCCCTGCAGATCGTGATGTTCGTGCTGTACCTGTTGTGCAGCCGTTTCGTACCCACCCAGCACCTGTCGCTGGCTCAGCAAGTTCGCTCGTCGGCGTGGCTGATCGGGTTCTATGCGCTGACCATCCTGCTGTCGTGGCTGGGCAGCTTCGGCGGCTTGGGCGTCATCGGCCACCCATTCGACACCGTGGTCGTGGCGGCCTGCGCGCTGGGCATCTACTACTGGGGCGCGGCCACTGGCGTGCCTGCCCACCTGGTGCGCCTGGAAGGCGAGGACGAAAGCGAAGCCTGCGCTGAAACCTATACCGGCCGCCCTGCTGCCGTCGCTTCCTGATCTTTTACGCAAGGGACAAGCCCATGAAACAGATTCACGTCATCGACTCCCACACTGGCGGCGAACCAACCCGCCTGGTGATGAAGGGCTTTCCGCAACTGCACGGCCGCAGCATGGCCGAACAGCGCGACGAACTGCGCGAGCTGCACGACCGGTGGCGCCGCGCCTGCCTGCTGGAGCCACGCGGCAACGATGTGCTGGTTGGCGCACTGTACTGCCCGCCAGTGTCGGCCGACGCCACCTGCGGGGTGATCTTCTTCAACAACGCCGGCTACCTGAACATGTGCGGTCACGGCACCATCGGCCTGGTCGCCTCGCTACAGCACCTGGGCCTGATCGCACCGGGTGTGCACAAGATCGACACCCCGGTCGGCCAGGTCAGCGCCACCCTGCATGACGACGGCGCCATCACCATCGGCAACGTGCCCTCCTACCGCTACCGCCAGCATGTGGCGGTGAATGTGCCCGGCCATGGCGTGGTGCACGGCGACATCGCCTGGGGCGGCAACTGGTTCTTCCTCGTTGCCGAACACGGCCAGCGCATCGAGCTGGATAACCGCGAGGTGTTGACCGAGTACACCTGGGCCATGCTCAAGGCGCTCGAAGCCCAAGGCATCACCGGCGAAAACGGCGCGCCCATCGACCATGTCGAGCTGTTCGCCGACGACGCCAACGCCGACAGCCGCAACTTCGTGATGTGCCCCGGCAAGGCCTACGACCGCTCCCCATGCGGCACAGGCACCAGCGCCAAGCTGGCCTGCCTGGCCGCCGACGGCACGCTTGCCGAAGGCCAGACCTGGGTGCAGGCCAGCATCACCGGCAGCCAGTTTCACGGCCGTTACGAGCGTGACGGTGAGCGTATTCGACCGTTCATCACCGGCCGCGCCCACATGACCGCCGACAGCACCCTGCTGATCGACGAACAGGACCCGTTCGCCTGGGGCATCTGAGCCCCCGGCCTTTTGACCAAACCCAATTTCGCCAGGAGTAACAACAATGACCAACAACATTTTCACCGGCACCATGCCCGCCCTGATGACCCCATGCACCGCCGAGCGCAAGCCGGACTTCGACGCCTTGGTGCGCAAGGGCCGCGAACTGATCGAAGCCGGCATGAGCGCGGTGGTGTACTGCGGCTCGATGGGTGACTGGCCGCTGCTGACCGAGGCCGAGCGCCAGGAAGGCGTGGCGCGCCTGGTGGCGGCCGGTATCCCGACCATCGTCGGCACGGGCGCAGTCAACACCCGTGAGGCAGTGTCGCATGCCGCCCACGCCGCCAAGGTCGGTGCCGCCGGCCTGATGGTCATCCCTCGCGTGCTCAGCCGCGGCGCCTCGCTGATCGCCCAGAAGCATCACTTCTCGGCCATCTTGGCTGCCGCGCCGAAGCTGCCGGCGGTGATCTACAACAGCCCCTACTACGGTTTTGCCACCCGCGCCGACCTGTTCTTCGAACTGCGTAGCGCGTTCCCCAACCTGATCGGTTTCAAGGAGTTCGGCGGTGGCGCCGACCTGCGCTACGCCGCCGAGCACATCACCTCCAAGGATGACGATGTCACCCTGATGGTCGGTGTCGACACCCAGGTGGTGCATGGCTTCGTCAACTGCAACGCCACCGGCGCCATCACCGGCATCGGCAACGCGCTGCCGCGCGAAGTGCTGCAACTGGTGAGCCTGAGCAAACAGGCCGCCAAAGGCGACGCCCGTGCCCGGCGCCTGGCGCGCGAGCTGGAAGCGGCGCTGGCGGTACTGTCGTCGTTCGACGAGGGCTGCGACCTGGTGTTGTATTACAAGCACTTGATGGTGCTCAACGGCGACACCGAGTACAGCCTGCACTTCAACGAGACCGACGTACTGACCGACGCTCAGCGCAACTATGCCGAACAGCAGTACGCGCTGTTCCGCAGCTGGTATGCCAGCTGGTCGGCCGAGCAGAACATCGCCTGAGCAGCCACTGCTCTCCCTGTGAGGGCGGGCGTGCCCGCGAATCAGGCGACCCGGTGCATGGCACCGGCTTCGCCGGTGTTCGCGGGTGAACCCGCTCCTACAGGGGTCGTAATCCCCCCCATGCATCTGCATTAGATATCCAAGGAGGCTACATGCCCCTCACAGGCAACCTGCTGATCGGCCAGAGGCCGGTAACCGGCAGCCGCGAAGCCATCCGTGCCATCGACCCAGCCACCGGTCAGACGTTGGAGCCGGCCTACCTCGGCGGCACCGGCGAACACGTGGCCCAGGCCTGCGCGCTGGCCTGGGCGGCATTCGACGCCTACCGCGAAACCTCGCTCGAACAACGAGCAGACTTCCTTGAAGCCATCGCCACACAGATCGAGGCCCTCGGCGATGCCCTGATCGACCGTGCCATGGCCGAAACCGGCCTGCCCAAGGCACGCATTCAGGGCGAGCGTAGTCGTACCTGCACCCAGCTACGCACCTTTGCCCGTGTAGTGCGCGCCGGCGAATGGCTGGGCGTGCGGGTCGACAGCGCCCTGCCTCAGCGCCAGCCCCTCCCCCGCGCTGATCTGCGCCAGCGCCAGGTGGCCCTGGGGCCAGTCGCCGTGTTCGGCGCCAGCAATTTCCCGCTGGCCTTCTCGGTAGCCGGTGGTGACACCGCGTCGGCATTGGCCGCTGGCTGCCCCGTGGTGGTCAAGGCCCACAGTGCCCACCCCGGCACCAGTGAGCTGGTCGGCCAGGCAGTGGCGCAAGCAGTGAAGCAGTGCGCGTTACCGAACGGTGTGTTCTCGCTGCTTTATGGCTCGGGCCGCGAAGTGGGCATTGCCCTGGTCAGCGACCCGCGTATCAAGGCCGTTGGTTTCACCGGCTCGCGCAGCGGTGGCATGGCGCTGTGCCAAGCCGCCCAGGCGCGCCCGGAGCCCATCCCGGTGTATGCCGAAATGAGTTCGATCAACCCGGTGTTCCTGTTCGACGCCGCCCTGCAAGCCCGTGCCGAAGCACTGGCACAAGGTTTCGTCGCCTCGCTGACCCAGGGCGCCGGCCAGTTCTGCACCAACCCTGGCCTGGTAATCGCCCGGCAGGGGCCGGCACTGCAGCGGTTCATCACTGCAGCCGCCGGTTACGTGCAGCAGGCCCCCGCCCAAACCATGCTCACCCCCGGCATTTTCAGTGCCTACCAGGCCGGTATCGCAGCCCTGGCAGACAACTCCTGTGCCCAAACCATCGCCAGTGGCCAAACCGATCAGGGCCCCAACCAGTGCCAGGCACAGTTGTTCGTGACCCAGGCCGAAGCGTTTCTCGCCGACCCGGCGTTGCAGGCTGAAGTGTTCGGTGCAGCGTCGCTGGTCGTTGCCTGCACCGACGATGAGCAGGTCCGCCAGGTAGCCGAACACCTGGAAGGTCAGCTGACCGCCACCCTGCAACTGGACGAGGCCGACATCGACAGCGCTCGCGCCCTGCTCCCCACCCTTGAGCGCAAGGCCGGGCGCATTCTGGTCAATGGCTGGCCGACCGGCGTCGAGGTGTGCGATGCCATGGTCCACGGCGGGCCGTTCCCGGCCACTTCCGATGCCCGCACCACCTCGGTGGGCACCGCGGCGATCCTGCGTTTCCTGCGCCCGGTTTGCTATCAGGACGTCCCCGATGCGCTGCTGCCGCAGGCATTGAAACACTGCAACCCGCTGCAACTGCGGCGCCTGCTAGATGGCAAACGGGAAGGCTGAGCATGCTCGAAACCGCTGAAACCGATATTGCCGTGGTCGGCGCAGGCATCGTCGGCGTCGCCTGTGCCTTGCAACTGGCCCGCCAGGGCCGTCGGGTAACCCTGGTCGACCGCCAGGCACCCGGCCTTGGCGCGTCCTTCGGCAATGCCGGGCACCTGGCAACCGAGCAAGTGTTCCCGATTGCCGACCTGTCGATCCTCAAGCGCCTGCCTCGCATGCTGCTCGACCCGATGGGCCCGCTGCGCCTGGACTGGAAATACCTGCCCAAGGCCATGCCGTGGTTCACCCGGCTGCTGCTCAACCTGCGCCCGGCGCCGTTCCAGCGCAGCGTGGCGGGCATCCGCACGCTGAACGAAGGCAGCCTGGGCGCCTGGCAACGGCTGTTGGGCTCGATCGGGCGCAGCGAGTTGTTTCAAGAGGATGGTTCGTTGCTGGTGTTCGAGAAGCCTGAGTCACGCCAGGCGTTGGAGGCGTTGCGCACACGCATGCAACAGCAGGCGGTGCCGGTGGATTTCTGGACGGCCGAAACCGTGCGCGAAGCGGCGCCGCAACTCAGCCCGTCACTGTTAGGCGGCCTGTTCTTCCCGTGCACCGGGCACTTCATCGACCCTTATCGGGTGGTGTGCGAATTGTTCGAAGCGGCCAAGGCCAGTGGGGTGCGCTTTGTCCAGGCGCAGGTCGATGGCGGGCAGTTGCACAGTGCCGGCGTGAGCCTTGCCAGCGACCAAGGCATGCTCAATGCCCGCCAGGTGCTTGTCAGCTGTGGCGCCCATTCTGCAAAACTGACTGCCGCGCTGACAGGCACGCGGGTGCCGCTGGATACCGAACGCGGCTACCACCTGATGTTGCCGGGTGAGCACCAGCGCCTGCCGTTTGCAGTCACCTCGCTTGAGCGCAAATTCATCATGACGCCCATGGCCGAAGGCTTGCGCCTGGCGGGCACAGTGGAGTTTGCCGGGCTGCAGGCACCGCCGAGCATGCAGCGGGCATGGCAGTTGCACCGGTTGAGCAAGGGCTTGTTCCGGCACGACTTGAGCGCCGAAGGGGCAACGCCGTGGATGGGTTTCAGGCCTTCGTTACCGGACTCATTGCCCGTGATCGACAGGGTGTGCGATGGGCGGGTGCTGTTGGCGTTTGGGCATCAGCACCTGGGGTTGACCCAGGCGGCGGTGACGGCGGAATGGGTGGGGCGGTTGGCTGAGCAGGCTGGTGGGCCTGAGATGGGCGCATACCGACTGGACCGGTTTTAGCCTCTACCGGCACATTCGCGGGCAAGCCCACTCCCACAGAGAGGGTGCAGTATCTGACACCTGTGGTGTCTCTGTGGGTGCGGGCTTGCCCGCGAATGGGCTGCAAAGCAGCCCCTCCAAGCCTCAGCGATAACGCTCGAGCCAGTGCGCATAAGGCGCTGGCAAGGTCCAGGACGCTTTTTCCACCCCCAGCTCCTTGGCCGCAAAGTAAGCCCAGTGCGGGTCGGCCAGGTGCGCGCGCCCTACCGAAACCAGATCCAGCTGGTTGGCCTGCAATGCGGCCTCCGCCAACTGCGGCGTACCAAAGCCCCACGCCGACGTCACGGGCAGCTTCGCTTCGCGGCGCACGCGCTCGGCAATCGGCCCCATGAACGCTGGCCCCCAGGGGATGTGGGTGTCGGGAATGGTGAAGCCGACACTCACGCTCAGCAGGTCGAGCCCACCGGCCTTGAAGCGACGGGCCAGTTCGATCGACTCTTCCAGGGTCTGCTCATCGCGGCCATCGTATTCCAACACACCAAAGCGCGCCGTCAGCGGCAGGTTCTCCGGCCACACTTCGCGCACGGCGGCCAGTGTTTCCAGCAGGAAGCGACTGCGGTTGTCGAAGCTGCCACCGTAGGCATCGGTGCGCTTGTTGGAGTGCTCGGAGAAGAAGCTCTGGCCCAGGTAGCCATGGGCAAAGTGCAGTTCTATCCACTCGAAGCCGGCATCACGCGCACGGCGGGCGGCATCGACGAAGTCCTGCTTGACCCGGGCGATATCGTCCAGCGTCATTTCGCGTGGCACTTTCGGCAGGTGCGCGCCAACGGCAATGGCAGACGGGGCAATGGTCTCCCAGCCGCGCGCGTCGTCGGCGGCAATGTGGTCATCACCCTCCCACGGGCGGTTGGCGCTGGCCTTGCGCCCGGCGTGGGCGATCTGGATACCCGGCACGGAGCCGGCAGCCTTGATGGCCTGCACCACCGGTACGAACGCCTGAGCGTGGGCATCGCTCCAGATACCGGCGCAACCGGGGGTGATACGCCCTTCCGGCGCCACAGCAGTGGCCTCGACCACCAGCAAGCCGGCACCACCACGGGCCAAGCCGGCCAGGTGAACGTGGTGCCAGTCGTTGATCATGCCGTCTTCGGCCATGTACTGGCACATCGGCGGAATGGCAATCCGGTTACGCAGGGTGACGTCTTTGAGGGTGTAGGGTTCGAACAGTGCGGACATGGGAAACTCCGGGTTCATTTGAATACTGTTGTTCGATCATAATCGAACTATGGCAATTAATGAAACCCCCGTTATCATGTCAACCATGCGAGCCTATAAACATCCCAACCCCGACGACCTCATCCTTGAACGCCTGCTCTATGCGCTCAGCGACCCCGTACGCCTGGAAATCGTCCGCCACCTGGCCGGCGTGGCCGAGGCCAGCTGTGGCGAGCTGGATGGAGGTCGGCCGAAGTCGAGCATGTCCCACCACTTCCGTGTGTTGCGTGATGCAGGGCTGGTGCAAACCCGCAATGTGGGGACTACCCATATGAATTCGCTGCGTAGCGAGATGCTGGGCGAGCGGTTTCCCGGGCTGCTGGAGTGCATCCTGCGCCAGCAGTGATACCTGTGCAGGCCTCTTCGCGGGTGAACCCGCTCCTACCAGGGATGGCGATAAGCCTGAGGGTTGCGCTGTGCTTGGCAACAAAAAAGCCACGAGGTCTCCCCCGTGGCTTTCTTTCACAACAATGGCCGGTTACAGCGCCATGTCGTTCTCAGGCTTGCTCTCAACCGGCTTGCTTGCCGCGCCACCGAATTCAACGCTGGCGTCGATCACCGGCGGTTTACCCAGTTGCAGCACTTCAGCGGTGTAGTTCCACTCTTTCTGGGTGGCCGCTGCCGAATCGTTCAGCTTGGTGCCGTAGCTCGGCACGATTTCCTTGATCTTGGCCTGCCACTCCGGGGTAGCGACCTTGTCCTTGAACACGGTTTCCAGCACGTTCAGCATGATCGGCGCAGCGGTCGAAGCACCTGGCGAGGCACCCAGCAGACCCGCGATGGTGCGGTCTTCGGAAGCCACCACTTCGGTACCCAGCTTCAGCACGCCGCCCTTGTCGGCATCACGCTTGATGATCTGCACACGCTGGCCGGCCTGCCACAGGCGCCAGTCTTCCTTCTTGGCATTCGGGAAGTAGGTGCGCAGGGCTTCGAAGCGGTCATCGTCAGACAGCATCAACTGGCCAGCGAGGTACTCGACCAGCGGATACTGGTCGACACCCACCTTGGTCATCGGCCACACGTTGTGGGTGGTGGTGCTGCTCAGCAGGTCCAGGTAAGAACCGTTCTTCAGGAACTTGGTCGAGAAGGTAGCGAACGGGCCAAACAGGATGACGCGCTTGCCGTCCAGCACGCGGGTGTCCAGGTGCGGGACCGACATGGGTGGCGCACCGGTCGAGGCAATGCCGTAGGCCTTGGCCATGTGCTGCATGGCCACGGTCGGGTTCTCGGTCACCAGGAACGAGCCGCCCACCGGGAAGCCTGCGTATTCCTTGGCTTCCGGAATACCCGACTTCTGCAGCAGCTTCAGCGCGCCGCCGCCGGCACCGATGAACAGGAACTTGGCGTCGGTGGCCGACTCGGTACCGTCCTTCAGGTTCTTGTACTCGACGTGCCAGGAGCCGTCCTTGTTGCGGCTGATGTCCTGCACTTCGCTGGACAGCTTCAGGTCGAAGCCTTTCTGGGTCTGCAGGTGGCCAACGAACTGGCGGGTGATCTCGCCAAAGTTCACGTCGGTGCCGATCGGCGTCCAGGTCACGGCCAGCTTCTGATTCGGGTCGCGGCCTTCCATCATCAGCGGGACCCACTTGGCGATCTGCGCGTGGTCCTCGGAGTACTGCATCGGACGGAACAGCGGGCTGGTCTGCAGTGCGTCGTAGCGTTTCTTGAGGAACTTGATGTTGTCATCGCCCCACACGAAGCTCATGTGCGGGGTGGTGTTGATGAACGAGTGCGGGTTCTTCAGCACGCCCTGGCGTACCTGCCACGACCAGAACTGGCGGGAAATCTGGAAGGCTTCGTTGATTTCGATGGCCTTGGAGATGTTGACGTTGCCGTCCTTGTCTTCCGGGGTGTAGTTCAGCTCGGCCAGCGCGGAGTGGCCGGTACCGGCGTTGTTCCAGCCGTTGGAGCTTTCTTCGGCCACGCCATCCAGGCGCTCGACCATTTCCATCGACCAGCTTGGCTCCAGCTCGTGCAGCCACACGGCCAAGGTGGAGCTCATGATGCCGCCGCCGACCAGCAGCACGTCTACTTTCTTGGTTTCTGCAGCGTGCGCTTGCATGACGCTTGCAGCGACCGCCAGACCCAGCAAGGTCTTGCCAGCTTTCTTGAACATTGATCAATTCCAGTCAGGAGAACAGAGTGAGGGCCTGTGGCTGGCCCCGGTAAAGCGTGTTCTTCAGCGCAGGCTTTTTGTTGATCATTGTTCAGCAGCCAGAGAACTAGAAAACGGCTCGGCCTTTGGTCGAATTGACCGACAAGGCTGAATCGTTTTTCCGATTGTATCTGAAATGCCAGCACAAACAAATTGCAGGCAGACGCGTCAAGGCGACCGGTTGCCCCAGCGGCAGTTTGTCACGTCAAAAACAAAAACCCCCGGCCATGTGCATGACCGGGGGCCTTGGATCACGCCGCAAGCGTCGCGATCAGGGTACCGCCAAGATTACTGCTGCTGAGGCAGTTTATCGATTGGGCCGCAGCCACCGATGATCTTGGAGATGGAAACCGAAGGGTGGAACAGGTAGTCGTAGGTGCAGTTTTTCGGTTGGTTGTAAACTTGGCCAGTGCAACCCGACAGCAGGGCAACACCCGAAACGACGGCAACGGCAACGGTGGCCTTGAACAGCTTTTTCATTACTCAGTCCTTTAAATGAATCATCTTCGACCATCGTCTGATGGCCGCGGAATCATACAGACTCCAGGCATTGGATCCAAGCCGCACTTGGCACAGGTTCTTTGCAACTGTGCAACAACAGGTTGAAAAGCGCGCCGTTGGCGACGATAGTTCAGCGCACTGCCTTCGCAATGCCCAACAGGAACTCACCATGCTTGGCGTCACCGACTACGGCGCATTCGTCATCGCCTTCCTTATTCTTCTGGCCATCCCCGGCCCGGGCAATTTCGCCCTGATCACCGCCACCGGCAAGGGCGGTATCAAGGCAGGCCTGGCCGCGACCTGTGGCGTTATCGTGGGTGACCAGGTGCTGCTGTGGCTGGCGGTAGCCGGCGTCGCCACCCTGCTGGCCACCTACCCTGCCGCCTTTCATATGGTGCAGTGGGCGGGGGCTGCATACCTGGCCTACCTGGGCCTGCGCATGCTGCTGAGCAAACCCGGTGGTGCAGCACACACCTGCCGCATGGACAACGGCCAGTACCTGCGCCAGACCATGATGATCACCCTGCTGAACCCCAAGGCGATCATGTTCTACATGGCGTTTTTCCCGCTGTTCGTCGACCCGGTGAAGCACCAAGGGCTGGTGACGTTCGGTTTCATGGCGGCGACCGTGGCGGTGGTGACCTTCCTGTATGGGCTGATTGCCGTGGTGCTGACCCATCAACTGGCCGAGCGCATGCGCGCCAACCCGCGAATTGCCAATATGTTCGAGCGGCTGGCGGGGGCTTGCCTGGTGGGATTCGGCATCAAACTGGCGGCGATGCGCTGATCCCAAGCCCGACAGTGTCCGGGCACACCTGACAGCAAAAAAAGCCCCCGGCAACTCAGGGTTCCCGGGGGCTTGTTCACTCAGCCATTACCCAATCAATTGGTTTCCAGCTGATACGCCTTGCTCACGAACAACGCCGCAAACAGGCTCTTGCCTTCCTTGAAGGTGTACTGCTCTTCGAAACTGCCTTCTTCGACCAGCTTCTGCCCGATGGCGCATTCCGAGTCGCTGTGGTTCTTGGCCTTGGCGCCAAAGTCACTGCTCCACGACGACAGCCCAACCTCCTGGCAGAAGGCTGCGAACTTCGCCTTGGGGACTTGCTGCTGGTAATCGCTGAAAGCCTCTTTCAGCGATTTGAAGCCACTGTAGCTCACCGAGTAGTTCTCGACCTTGGCCTTGCGGGCAAAGCCGCTCACCGCTTCAGCCAACACCGCCTGGCCGGTGTACGGGCTGTACGCGCCAATCAGCATCGCGCTCAGGGCACTCTTGAGCTGGGTTTCGACATCGTCCAGTTCCGGCAGCGACTGGAAGTCGGCCTTGCGCACGATCTCCCCCACCTTGGAGCCGTCGTTGCGGTGGGTGACCACGAACGCCATCGAGCCTTCGCCATCGCTGGAGCGCTTGATGGTGAAGTCCAGGTCGACCGTGGTACCAAAGTCACCGGTACTGCTGACCAGAAACGCGCCGGTTACTGGCTGGCGCACCGCCATGTTGGCGCCCCAGGTGAAGTTCGACGGGACGGCCCGACCATTGGCGGCCAGCTCGGCACGTGGCTGGACTTCGTCGCTGACATCCGCCACCAGCACGACTTCAGCCCCCTTGCTGGCAAAGTAAGGGTTGGCCATCTGCATGCCCAGCAACTGGATATGAATGCTGCCATCCTTGCTGTCTCCGTCATGGGCCAGCTTCAGCGCATCAGCCTTCAGGTACACCCCGGCCACATTGCGGCTGACATTGAGCTGGTACTTGGCCCAGCCCGCCAGGCCTTCCTCAGCCGAACCACCCTGTACGGACTCCATCAAGCCCGACAGGCCGCGCATGAACTGCTGGGCGCCATTGGTCTGCGCCGCCGCCACGCGGATCTCCGGGTCGGCTACCGTCAGGTTGCCGGAAAACGCCGAGTAGGAAATGTCCCCCTCAGACAGCACATCCTCAAGGAAATAGCGCTCCTTGAAGTCGTCGTAGTAGGCCAGCGCAGCCTTCTTGCCCGAGCTGGCGACCATCGCATAGCCACCACCGAGCACCAGCACCGCTGCGGCCACACCGCCAATCAGCAGCTGCTTCTTGTTCATCTGTTTGATCATGGTGTTTGCCTCACTGGACCATGGCGGAAGCGTTGTTCCAGTCGTTCACGTACTGTTGGGAGACCTCGGGGGTCCAGCTGAAATCGATACCGGCGTTGGGGAATTCCTTGGCCAGCACGGCGCCGAACGACACGCGGTCGGCACAGTGGTCCTGTTTGCAGGCCTCCGGCTCACCGGCGCTGTAGGCACGGTAGGTAGGCACGGCGCGGCCGTCGTCCAGCGGGTAGTACGGCGTGGCGTTGGCCACCTGGGTCACGTACCAGCCTTCGCTGTATTCCTCGTCCGCAACCAGGCGGCCGTTGCTCGGGAAGTCGATGCTGTAGAAGTCACCTTTCTTGCCGGTAACGTGCACCATCATCGGCACTACGCTGGCCGAGGTCGCAGGGTTTTGCTGCTCCAGTGGCGAAGCGAAGCGCACCTTGATACCGGCCATCTGCGCCAACGCCTCGGTTTCGCGCCCCTTGAAGTCGCTCATGCCGTCCTGCAACTGCTGGTAACGTTCCAGCACACGGGTGTGCACGCGGGCCAGTTCCTGTTGGCGCTGACGCTGCTCACGCACACGCTGCTGCTCGCGCTGTACCGCCCAGTTGGCTCCGTCGCGCACATCGAAGAACAGGCCTTGGCGGTTGATGCCGATGCGGTTGCGGGTGATTTTCTGCGCGTCGTTGCCCCAGATGTTGTTCGAGATCGCCGACAGGTCTTTGACGATGAACAGGTTGGCCACATCGGTGGTGGTCGGCGAGGTGGTCTTGATCAGGTCGAAGATTTCCAGCGCAGCTTCCTTGTACTTGGTCGCGTCCAGGGCAAACGACTCGTCCGGGGTGACCGCGACGTAGTAAGGGTCGCTGCCGAACGGGCGGAGCACGCCGTAGCTGGAGCGGGTGAACGTCAGGTACACCTTCATCTGCCGGCCTGGGATCTCGCCGACCAGGAACGCGGCCTGGTCAGCTTGCGGCGTGAGATAAGAAACGGCCTTGCCCTTTACCGCAGGCTCAAGGTGCTTGTTGAAGATCAAACCACTCGGGTGAGCATAAACGCGGGTCCAGTTATCACCCCGGTAGGTACCCACAGCCTTCCAGCTGATTTTGTCGAAGCTGCCTTCACCAAAGCCGGACGCTGGGCACGGCATGGCCGGGGTGGTGCCGAACGACAGGGTATCGCCATCGCCGATGATCGAGGTACTGAGCACCCATTTGCAGCCGGTGCCGTCCGTTACCTGCATCAGGTTGCGGTTTTCCAGGACCACCGAGCGACCGAAGTCCGAAGTGGGGGCTGCGGCGACTGCTGTGGCAGGTGCCGGAGCGGGCGGCACAACAGGGGCTGCTGCAGGGGCTTCGGGGGTTGGAGCTGGCTCTGCGGCTACGGCTGGCGCGGGCGCGGGGGCCGGAGCGGGTTTTGCCTGCGCAGGTGCGGCTTCGACCACTGCCGGCGCCGCTGCAGCAGCAGGGGCTGGGGCTGGGGCCGGAGCAGGTGCCGGTGTCGGTGCAGCAGCAGCCGGTGCTTCTGGCTGTGCAGGTGCCGGAGCGGGGGCAACTGCTGCAGCCGGCGCCGGGGCGGCAGTGGCAGGCGCAGCAGCCAGAGTTACCAGCCCCAGGTTGCTGGCATTGCCCGAGCCGCTGGCGTACAGGTTGCCCTTGGCATCGACCGCCTTCCAGCTCACCTTGGCAGTCGAGCAGTCCTTGGCGAACACGAACGGCAGCTTGGTCAGCAGGCCTGACAGCAGTTCCTGGTTATCCCAGGCCGGGCGGGTGATGGTCAGGTCGACCTGGGGTTTGCACCAGGTGGTGGCATCCCCGGGCACTTCGACCTTGATGTTGTCTTTCTTGGAAAAGGCCAGCTCGTGGGCGAACGCCTGCGGTACCAGACCACAAGCGCCGATCACAGCCAGCGCGAGCGCGTGCTTTTTCATGGAGTTCCTCAGATCAGTTCCCAGGTGCCGTTGGCTTGTTTGCAGAAGGTGTTCTGCTCTTGTTCGGTCTGGCCGCTTTGCGATTTCAGGCTGACGGTGACCGGGCGGCAGGCCGCTTCGGCGGCAACTGTCTGGGTCGGCAGCGACTGCACCGAGTCCAGGTCGAAGCCTTGGGTTTCCTTGCTGGCGGCAACGTCCAGCTCGTCCAGGTTGACGGCTGGCGTTACACGCTTGGCAACCGCTTGCGCCTTGGGCTCGACGTAGTTCTTGTGCACATAGCCCACGGTCACACCCTTGCGGCCGACCAGAATCCAGTCACCGGTGGAGCCCACGGCGGTGAATTCGGTGTGGTTCTTCAGGCTGCCGACTTTCTCGCCAGCCTGGTTAGGCGCGGCGCGCACGTTGAGGTTGTCGCTGATGGTCACATACGGCTCGTTGATCAGCTTCATCGACGGCACCGCCTGGATCTTCGGCGCGCGCTTGACCTCGACCTGCTTGGTCTTGGTGTATTCCTTGCCCGGCACGATCTGCGCGGTGGCGCCGGAATGGTCGGACTTCCAGGTCACTGGCTGGGCACTGGCAGTAGTTTGCTGCTGGCTCAGCACTTCCTGCGTACGCAGCGCCAGGGCTTGCTGGTCCTTTTCATCGAGCATGTGGCCGATGCGGTTGCCCACGTAGGCGCCAATGCCACCTGCGATCAGCGCGGCGGCGATCTTGCCGTTGCCACTGCCCATGGTCGAGCCGATGGCCACACCGGCCAGGCCACCGATCACGGTGCCCGCTTGCTCTTTGCTGATCCCGAGCTGTGCACAGGCCGTGGTAGAGGCGATGGCGACCGCCAGAAGGGACGCGACGAATTTCTTACGCAAGTGGAGCACTCCATTTTCGGTGGGGCGCACAGCCGCGTACCGCAGCCAATGGTTGGCGGCAGCATTCGAGTTTGTGCGGGGTTTTCAGAAATTGTGCAGCACTGGCCGCAGACGACAATTCAGCCGTCCAGCGAGGGGCGCAGGGGGAGACCAGTACGGCGCAAAGCATCCAACGAATCCATGTCAGGAAGAGTTCATCGCCCAGCGCGCGTAATCATTACGGCGTGTGGCCTGGGCGTGAGAGGCGTATCAGAGCGCCGCATTGTAGCCCAAGGTGCCATTGTCAGTTCAAGACAAAATGTTGCAGGAAGCCTGTCTGATTGATTAGTAGAAATCCGTCCTACAACTTCTACTCAGAATTATCCCCTTCCTTGTAGGGCGTTTCCCAAACATACTGCCAACCCGCTCAAACGGTTGCGACGGATTCGGTCGCGCTCTAGTCTCGGCTCGTCGTTGTGAAATCAGCGACCGGCTTTGACAGGCCGACTACTCAAGTTTCCGTTGCAGCGCTTGATGGCAGCTGTGCATGGGGCACATTCGTGTGCGCCGGGTCCTTGGGTACCGGTCTGTCAACCCATGTATAGCTGCCTCCATTCGTTTGACAGCGTTGCCAGGCGGCTCCACTACCCAAGGAGCTTACATGCGCAAGACAGTCCCCGATCCACCCTACTCCCCCCATCCCACCCAGATCCTGCAAGACACCCTGGTCCAGTCCTCAGAATACGTACTCTGCGCCCTGTCCGTGGCCCGCCAATCCGTGCAACTCAAACCCACCGCCCACAGCTCGATCGTGATGCAGGCCGTGATCCATGAAATGGAAGCGGTACAGGGGCTGGTCGAGTCGGCGTTGATGCAGTTGCAGATGCGGCCGCATTTACCCACAGAGCCTCACACCTTGCATTAGCAGGTCAGGCCTCTTCGCGGGCACGCCCGCNGGAGCGGGCGTGCCCGCGAAGAGGCCAGCCCAGGCAACCCAGAATCCAGGGAAACAAAACAATGCCCACCGACAACACAACAGAACCCACCACAGTCGGCAAGACCTGCTTCTACCAAGGCGAAAACAACACCCACCCGCTGTTCCGCATCGAACCCGGCATCCCCTGCCAGGACGCCCGCGAACAGGCGTCCGAACTGATGGGTTACGTGCGCGACCTGATCATCACCGGCCTGATGGACGGCGACCAGAAACTGATCTGGGCCTCGCATTACCTGAGCGCGATGGCCAAGGCGCTGTTGGATGATGCTGAGTTGGGGATGATGAAAAAGTAAGGCGCAACGAAAAAGCCCCCGAAAGCTTTCGCTTCCAGGGGCTTGATCTTGTATGGCGGAGAGATAGGGATTTGAACCCTAGGTACTGTTGCCAGTACAACGGATTTCGAATCCGTCCCGTTCGACCACTCCGGCATCTCTCCAATGCCGCGCATCATACCAGCGTTCTTTTAAAACGCAAATCTTTTTTTCAAAAAAACCACGTGGTATCAGGCGCTTGCGTGAACGCGTCGCTTACAGCGGCACGCCCAGGCGCTTGGCAACTTCTTCGTAGGCTTCGATCACGTCGCCCAGGCCCTGACGGAAGCGGTCCTTGTCCATCTTCTTGCGGGTTTCTTTGTCCCACAGGCGGCAGCCGTCCGGGCTGAACTCGTCGCCCAGCACGATCTGGCCGTGGAATACGCCGAACTCCAGCTTGAAGTCGACCAGCAGCAGGCCGGCGTCATCGAACAGCTTGCTCAGCACTTCGTTGACCTTCAACGACAGCTTCTTCATTTCTACCAGTTGCTCGGCGGTGCCCCAGCCGAACGCGACAACGTGGGATTCGTTGATGAAGGGGTCGCCCTTCTCGTCGTTCTTCAGGAACAGCTCGAAGGTGGACGGCTCCAGCTTGATGCCCTCCTCCACGCCCAGGCGCTTGACCAGGCTGCCGGCAGCGTAGTTGCGCACCACGCACTCGACCGGAATCATGTCCAGCTTCTTCACCAGGCACTCGTTGTCGCCAAGCAGCTTGTCGAACTGGGTCGGCACGCCGGCTTCTTCCAGTTTCTGCATGATGAAGGCGTTGAACTTGTTGTTCACCATGCCTTTGCGGTCGAGTTGTTCGATACGCTTGCCGTCGAACGCCGAAGTGTCGTTACGGAACAGCAGGATCAAGCGGTCGGCGTCGTCGGTCTTGTAAACCGATTTGGCCTTGCCGCGGTAAAGTTCTTCGCGTTTTTCCATGATTGGGCTCCGCTTGCTTGAGGTGTTGGGCTAGGCGATTTCGCGCCAGTCGAGCCCGTGTTCCTGATTCGCCACCTGGAGCCAGTCCGGGTCGCACCCAAGGGTGTCGACAAAACACTGGCGGGCCAAGTGTGGCAGGTTGTTCTTGCTGCTGAGGTGGGCCAGCACCAGGTGTTGCAGGTTGCTCCAGCCCAACTCGTGCACCAGGCGCGCAGCCTGGTGGTTGTTCAAATGCCCTTGCATGCCACCCACCCGCTGCTTCAGAAAAGCCGGGTAGTGACCACGTGCCAGCAGGTCGCGGCAGTGGTTAGCCTCGATCAGCAGTGCATCCAGGCCCTGGTAACGCTCCAGCAACAGCGCGTCGTAAGAGCCCAGGTCGGTCAGCATGCCAAAGCGCCGCTTGCCGTCGCTGACCACGTACTGCAACGGCTCGTAGGCGTCGTGCTCGACCCGCGCTGCGGTTACTTCCAGGCTGCCGATACGCAGGCTTTGGCCACACGCGAGAAAACCGGCCACCTCCACCGGCTTGCGCATGCCGCGCAAAGTCCCTTGGCTGAGGTAGACCGGTACATTGTAGCGCCGTGACAGCAAGCCGACCCCATGCACGTGGTCGGCATGTTCGTGGGTGACCAGCACTGCACTGAGCTGAGCGGCAGAAACCCCGAGCAGCGCCAGGCGCCGCTCGGTTTCACGCAGGGAAAAGCCGCAATCGACCAGGATGAACGTGTCACCACTGGCGATCAGCGTGCCGTTCCCTTGGCTGCCGCTTCCGATTACCGCGAAGCGCACTTAGCCCAGGTGGTCCTGAATGGCGCTCAGCACACGGCGGGCGACATCGGCCGGAGCCACGGTGTTGATGTTTTTCTCGACCGTGACCTGCACGCTCTCACCCACCTTGCTCAGGCGAACCTGGTAACGCTCGGCACGGGCTTCACGCTCTTCCTTGGTCGGCTCGCTGCCGAACAGGCGGCTGAAGAAGCCAGGCTGGTTCTGCTTGTCGTCAGGCTTTTCGGACAGGTTGATGTAATACAGACCCAGGCTGCGGTTGATGTCCTCAACACGCCATTCGCCGCCCTGCTCCAGCGCACGACCCACGCCAGACCAGGCGCGGTCCAGGTCGGAGCCCAGGTACAGCACCGGGTTGCCGCTGCCGTCTTCGCTCAGGCTGACGCGGCTTGGGGCGTCGAAATCGCGCGCGGCCAGCAGCGACACCGAACCGCCCTTCTCGGCGCTGCGGTTCATGCTGGCAAGCATTTCGTCGACCAGCAGGGCATCGGTGCCGGTATTGCTGGAGCTGGACGGGAACGCAGGCTCGGCAGTGCTGCCGGCCGGGCGCTCGACGCTGACCACATACACTTCGGAGGTGTTGCGCTGCACGCCAGGCTCCATGCGCACACGGACACGCACCTCGCTGTCGCCGCTGCTGGCAGTGCTGGCCAGACGCTGGCCAAGCGATGCCGACAGTTCGTCGAAACGCTGCCAGGTGGTGTTGAACTCACCCGTCTGCGGGCGCTCTTCAGCAATGCGGAAGCCGTTATCCTCGAAGAACTGCCGGGCTACCGGCCACACTTCGGCTGGCGAATGCTGGGCCAGCACCCAACGGCTGCTGCCGCTGCGCTGCAGGCTGTAGTCGGTGACCTGGGCGGCACCGCCCGTCAACGGTTGCGGGCGAGGCACTTCAAACTCACCCTTGACGGTATCGTCAGCGACGTTACGCGGAATCGGCAGCAGCGGGTCAAGGCGTTTGACGTTGCTGGCGTCCGGCGGCAGCTGCATCGGCGCGGTCGGGTGCGCCTGCAGGTAGTCACTGCCGCGGTCGCGGAAATAGCCATCCTCGCCCCACAGCCAGCCACACCCACTGGTGGTGGAGATAATCAGGGCAAGGGCGGAAAGACCAGCCAGTCGCTTCATGCGGTGTACTTCCTCTTAAACCAGTACGCCGGACTGGCGCAAGGCAGTACGGACTTTTTCGTGGCAGCCTTCGCTCAGCCAGGTCAGTGGCAGGCGAATACCTTTTTGCATCAGGCCCATTTCGACGAGCGCCCATTTCACCGGGATCGGGTTGGACTCGCAGAACAGGTCTTTGTGCAGCGGCATGAGTTTTTCGTTGATTGCGCGGGCCTTCTCGGCATTGCCCTCAAGGGCGGCCTCGCACAGGTCCGCCATTTCGCGCGGAGCGACGTTGGCGGTGACGGAGATGTTGCCCTTGCCGCCCATCAGGATCAGCTCGACGGCAGTCGGGTCGTCGCCGGACATGACGATGAAGTCCTTGCTGACGCCATCGAGAATGGCCTTGGCGCGGGCCAGGTCGCCCGTGGCTTCCTTGATGCCGATGATGTTCGGCACGGTCGACAGGCGGATCACGGTCTCGGCCTGCATGTCGCAGGAGGTACGGCCGGGAACGTTGTAGAGGATCTGCGGGATGTCGACGGCTTCGGCAATGTGCTTGAAGTGCTGGTACAGGCCTTCTTGCGTTGGCTTGTTGTAGTACGGCACAACCAGCAGGCAGGCGTCGGCGCCAGCATTCTTGGCGTTCTGGGTCAGGTGCACGGCTTCGGCGGTGGAGTTGGCACCGGTGCCGGCGATGACCGGAATCGGTTTGGCGCTGCGTTTGACGCGCTCGACCACGTGCTTGATGACCAGGATGTGTTCTTCGACATCCAGCGTGGCCGACTCACCGGTGGTGCCGACAGCGACGATCGCATGGGTGCCGTTTTCCAGGTGGAAGTCTACAAGTTTGTCGAGGCTGCCCCAGTCAACACGCCCTTGTGCATCCATGGGTGTGACCAATGCCACCATACTGCCCGCAATCATGTAACTGCTCCTGCCGGAAAAAGAGAGCGGTAATGGTACTGGGGGCATCGACCTTGCACAAGCGAAGCAGGCGGGTGGAGCATTCCCCTCGGCGGCTTATTTCGCTACCCTTGGCCCTTTGATCGGTGCAGCGCGGCCCGCCGGGCCGTCGACCTTGCTCCCCGCCAGCGTCCAAGACCTCGCATGCGAGCCCCGGGCCCTGCCGACAGGAGGCTTTTGCCCGTCCTGTGCCGACCGCTCATCGCTTTAGGAATGCTGCATGTCCACCCCCACCGTCCGCGAACAATTCCTTGTCATCAGTGCCCTGGGCCCGAACCCCATGGAGCTGGCCAACGTCCTCAGCCGCGCTGCCTTCGAAAACCGCTGCGCGGTGGTCACCTCGCGCCTGAGCCGCCACGGCGAGACCAGCGCCCTGGTGCTGCAGGTGGGCGGCAGCTGGGACGCCCTGGCACGTCTCGAGTCCACCCTGCCAGGCTTGGGCAAGAAGCACGGCCTGACCCTCGACGTGGTCCGCAGCGCGGACCAGGAAGTGCGCCCGCAGGCCCTTCCGTATGTAGCCTACGTCAGCGCTGCCTACCGCCCGGACATCATCAACGAGCTGTGCCAGTTCTTCCTTGACCACCGCGTCGAGCTGGAAGCCATGACCTGCGACACCTACCTGGCGCCGCAAACCGGTAGCAGCATGCTCAACGCCCAGTTCACCGTGATTCTGCCGGCCGGCACGCAGATCAGCTGGCTACGCGACCAGTTCCTGGACTTTGCCGATGCCCTGAACCTCGACGCACTGATCGAGCCATGGCGTCCCCAGAACCCAATGTAAGGAAACCGATCATGGCTGTAGCACTCGACCAACCTGTCGCCGACTTCCAGGCCCAGGCCACCAGCGGGCAAACCGTCAGCCTTGCCGAACTAAAGGGCCAGCAGGTGGTGGTGTACTTCTACCCCAAGGACAGCACCCCAGGCTGCACCACCGAGGGCCAGGGCTTCCGCGACCAGCACGACGCCTTCGCCGCGGCCAATACCGTGGTATTCGGTGTGTCGCGTGATGGCATCAAGTCGCACGAGAACTTCAAGGCCAAGCAAGGCTTCCCGTTCGAGCTGATCAGCGACAAGGACGAGGCCCTGTGCCAGCTGTTCGACGTGATCAAGCTGAAGAAGCTGTATGGCAAGGAGTACATGGGCGTTGACCGCAGCACCTTCCTGATCGACAAGGACGGGGTGCTGCGCCAGGAATGGCGTGGCGTGAAAGTGCCCGGGCATGTGGATGCAGTTCTGGCTGCTGCTCAGACCTTGAACAAGGCTTGAAATTGAATGGGGCTGCCTTGCAGCCCTTCGCGAGCACGCCCGCTCCCACAGGAATTGTGCAGGGCCCAGTGGGAGCGGGCGTGCCCGCGAAGGGCCGCAGAGCGGCCCCAATGACATTCAAAGCATCGGTGAAACGCTAGGCTCCTGCTTGGGCCACGCATCCAGCACGGCCTTGATCAGCGTCGCCAGCGGGATGGCGAAAAATATCCCCCAGAACCCCCATAGCCCGCCAAACAGCAGCACTGCACAAATAATCGCCACAGGGTGCAGGCTCACCGCCTCGGAGAACAGCAGCGGTACCAGCACGTTGCCATCCAGCGCCTGGATGATCGCGTACACCGTCATCAGGTAGATGAACTGGTCGCCCCAGCCCCACTGGAACAACGCAATCAGGGTCACCGGCACGGTCACGACCACCGCGCCCACGTAAGGCACCACCACCGACAACCCCACCAGCAACGCCAATAGCGCTGCGTAATTGAGCCCCAGGCTGATGAAGGCGATGTAAGTGGCAATGCCGCAGATCAGAATCTCGATACCCTTGCCGCGGATGTAGTTGGCGATCTGCCGGTTCATCTCGCTGCCCACCCGGTTCAGCAAGGTGCGCTGGCGCGGCAGGTAGCCACTGACCCAGCGGCCAATGAGTTCGCGATCCTTCAGGAAGAAGAACACCAGAATCGGCACCAGCACCAGATAGATCATGGCATTGACCAGCAGTGGCAGGCTGGACAACGAGAAGGTCAGCGCCCATTGACCAAACTTGCCAATTTCACCGCGCACCGATTCGATGGCATGCAACACCTGCTCGTCCGACACCAGGTGCGGATAGCGCTCCGGCAGCAGCAACAACAACGACTGCCACTTGCCGAGCATGCCCGGCAGCTCGTTGAACAGCGTGATCAGCTGGTGCCACAGCAGCGGTACCAGCACCAGCATGAACACCGCCAGTGCGCCCATGAACAAGGCGAACACCAGCATCACCGCCAGCCGTGTAGGTACGCGCACGCGCTCCAGGGCGTTGACCAGCCCCTGCATCAGAAACGCCAGCACCATGCCCGCCAGCACCGGCGCGAGCATGCCGCCCAGGGTGAGCACGGCGGTAAAAGCCAGGAACAACAGGACCGCCAGCACCACCGCTTCCTCATCGGAGAAGTAGCGCTGCACCCAGTCGCGAAGCACTTTGAACATTGACGATCCTTGGAAAAGACTCAGGCCTTGCGCAGCCAGTAAGTATAGGTACCGGCCTCGGCCGTTTCTTGCAGCAGGGTATGACCGGCCAACTGGGCGAAAGTGCGGAAGTCGCGCTGGGAGCCTGCGTCCGTGGCGATAACCTTGAGCACCGCGCCACTGGCCAGGCGATTGAGCTCCATCTTGGCCTTGAGCAGTGGCAAAGGGCAATTCAGCCCGCTGGCGTCCAGTTCGGCGTCGCAGGTCAGGGTGTTACTCATCGCAGGGTCTCCAAAGGCATCGCCAGGGTGCTTCTTGGCATGGCTGGCTAGGATAGCGCCACTGGTCGCCAACGTGTGAGCCCGCTACAGTAGGTATCTTTGATCCGACGCGAGCTTCATGCATGAATCTACTGCGCCCTACCCTGCTGACGCTGGCCTGCCTGATGGCCCTTCCCGGCCATGCTGACGACCTGCCATCACTGGGTGATGCCAGTTCTGCGATCGTCTCGCCGCAACAGGAGCACCAACTGGGCCGCGCCTGGCTCAGCCTGCTGCGCGGCCAGGTCAATCAGCTCAACGACCCACAGCTCAAGGACTACGTCGAAACCAGCGTGTACAAGCTGGCCGAAACCAGCCAGCTGCAGGACCGGCGCCTGGAGTTCATCCTGATCGACAGCCGCGAGCTGAACGCCTTTGCCGCCCCGGGTGGCATTGTCGGGGTCAACGGCGGGCTGTTCCTCAACGCTCAGACCGAGGGTGAATATGCCTCGGTACTGGCCCACGAACTGGCGCACTTGTCGCAACGCCACTTCGCGCGGGGTGTCGAGGCCCAGCAGCGTATGCAGTTGCCGATGATGGCGGCGCTGCTGGCCGGCATCGTGCTGGCCGCAGGTGGCGCCGGCGATGCGGGCATCGGCATGATTGCCGGCACCCAGGCGGCGGCCATTCAGGAGCAACGGCGCTTCTCGCGCCAGAATGAACAGGAAGCCGACCGCATCGGTATCCAGAACCTGGAAAAGGCCGGCTACGATCCGCGCAACATGCCGACCATGTTCGAGCGCCTGGCACGCCAGTATCGCTATGACGCCAAACCGCCGGAGTTCCTGCTGACCCACCCGGTGACCGAATCACGTATTGCCGACACCCGTAACCGCGCCGACCAGGCGCCCCAGGGTGGTATTGAAGACAGCATGCGCTACCAGCTGATCCGCGCCCGGGTGGCACTGACCTACGAAGGCACGCCGGGGCTTGCCGCCAAGCGCTTCCGCGCCCAGCTGGACGAAGACCCAAAACTGGATGCCGCACGTTATGGCCTGGCCTTGGCACAGATCAAGGGCGGGCAATTGAACGAGGCCCGTGAAATGCTCAAGCCGCTGCTGGCCAAGGCGCCCAACGACATCACCTACAACCTGGCGCAGATCGACCTGGACATCACCAACAACCGTCTTGCCGACGCCCAGCAGCGCGCCGAACGGATGCAGGGGCTGTACCCGGGCAACTACCCGTTGAAACAGGTGCGTGCCGACCTGCTGGTGAAACAGAACAAGCCGGCTGAGGCCGAGAAGGTGTTGAACGAGCTGGTGAAGAGTCGGCCGGATGACCCGGATGTGTGGTACGACATGGCCGAGGTGCGTGGCTTGTCGGGCAATACCATTGGCTTGCACCGGGCGCGTGCCGAGTACTTCACGCTGGTCGGCGACTTTGATCAGGCAATCCAGCAGCTGGATTACGCCAAGCGCCGGGCGGGTGGGAATTTCCCGCTGGCCTCACAGATTGACCAGCGCCAGCGCGAGATCATGGAGCAACGGCGCATGGTTCAGGAAATGATGGGGCGCTGAGGATTTTGGGGGCGCGTTGCGCCCCAATCGCGACACAAGGCCGCTCCCACAATGATCGGCGTATGCAGGGTCATGCGGGAGCAACTGTCTTGCTCAATTTCTAAAAGCTGGCGCGATCCCTGTGGGAGCGGCCTTGTGTCGCGATTGGGGCGCAAAGCGGCCCCGGCAACCTCAAGCGTTACCGGAAAGCTTCAGCCGCGCCGCCTGGGTAAAGTCCAGCATGCGATTAAGCGGTTTGATCGCCTTGGGTACCAGCGCCGGGTCAACAAAAATCTCGTTGGTGCCATTACGCAGGCAATCCAGCACCCGCTCCAGGGTGTTCATCGCCATCCACGGGCAGTGCGCACAGCTGCGGCATGCCGCGCCGTTGCCGGCGGTGGGGGCTTCGACGAATTCCTTGTCCGGGCACAGCTGCTGCATCTTGTAGAAGATGCCGCGGTCGGTGGCGACGATGAAGGTTTTGTTCGGCAGGGTCTGGGCAGCCTTGATCAGCTGGCTGGTGGAACCCACCGCGTCGGCCAACTCGATCACCGCTTCCGGCGACTCGGGGTGCACCAGGATCGCAGCATCCGGGTACAGCGCCTTCATGTCAGCCAACTGGCGCGACTTGAACTCTTCGTGAACGATGCAGGCACCGTCCCACAGCAGCATGTCGGCACCGGTCTGCTTCTGGATGTAACGGCCCAGGTGCTGGTCCGGGCCCCAGATGATGGTTTCGCCGTTGTCCATCAGGCTTTCGACAATTTCCAGCGCGCAGCTCGAAGTCACCACCCAATCGGCGCGCGCCTTTACCGCTGCGGACGTGTTGGCGTAGACCACCACGGTGCGTTCAGGGTGCTGGTCGCAGAAGGCCGAGAACTCTTCTACCGGGCAGCCCAGGTCGAGCGAGCAAGTGGCCTCCAGTGTCGGCATTAGCACGCGCTTTTCCGGGGTGAGGATTTTTGCCGTCTCGCCCATGAAGCGCACACCGGCCACGATGACCGTTTCGGCCGGGTGGTTCTTGCCGAAACGGGCCATTTCCAACGAGTCGGACACGCAGCCGCCGGTTTCTTCAGCCAGCGCCTGGATGACCGGGTCGCAGTAGTAATGGGCAACCAGCACGGCATTCTGGGCTTTGAGCTCGGCAGCGATGGCCGCACGGTATTCGGCCTCCTGCTCGGCTGTCAGCGGGTTGGGCTGCTTGGCGTCGAGGTGGGCCTGAACCAAAAGGCGTTCGGAAATCTGGGTCATGATCGCTGGACCTGCAGGCGCGCTTGCGCGTCAAATCGAGTGTACCACCCGGCCCTGGCAGATCGGCTAAGGGTGCCGGACGGCAGGGTGACCGCCACGGCCCTCTGCGGGCGCGGATTATTATCGGAGGCCGAAGGCTACAGACAATCCAGCGATTACTAAAGGGGTTTTTGTGTTGCCTGTGCTGACCTCTTCGCGGGCAAACCCGCTCCTACACTGTGAAATCCTGGTAGGAGCGGGTTCACCCGCGAAGAGGCCGCAACAGGAGAAACCATCACCCCTGCGGCGACAGGCCCCCCAGATGCGCCGCCATGAACATGGCAAATTCTTCCACGGTCATTTTTCGGCCATTGAAATCGACCATGCCATCGGCATAGTGCAGGCTGCTGACCACATCATCGCCCTGCACGGTGGCCATGCCGCTCTGCAGCGCCATCATACCGACCATCTCCCCCGCCTGGCTCGACTGCATGGCAATCGCTTGCGCATCGGTCTGGCCATCCAGCAAGGCCTGCAAGGTCGCCAGGTCACCGATCATCGGCTTGGACAGTGACAGCTTGCCTTTCACCTCCGTGATGATCTGCTTGCTCAGCTGATCCGGCGGCAGGTCGAAGCTGGCCGGCGCGGCGAGGTCCATCGACAGGTTGAAGCGGCTCTCGCCATTGGCGGTCTTGAACGACAGGTTTTCCACCGCCAGCTTGGGCTTGGCGGCCAGCAATTTCTGCAAGTCACCCTGGAAGCGGGCCTTTTCGGCGTCGTCCATCTGGATCTGCGGCACCGGCTGGCCAGCCGCACTGGCGGCCTCGAACTCCGGCAAGTGCGACTGGTACCACTTCGACAAGGCCTGCAGCGCCGGGGCGTTTACCGAAGTCACGCTCACCGCCATCTGCGCCTTGCCTACCGCGCGGCCATCCCAGCTGATGTCGCCGACCTTGTACGCCGCGCGGCCACCTACGGTGTCCGTGCCTTCAAGGGTTTGCAAGGCGCTCTGTTCCAGGCCCTTGATCAACAGCACCTGCTGTTTCGGCCCAAGTGTGACCTTGGCTTCAGCCAACGCCAGATCGACGTTACCGACATAGATGGCATCGTGCGCGGTGGCTGCGAGGTTACCGCCAAACGTCAGCCCTTTGAGCTCGAACGTGGCCGGCGGCTGGTCGTCATGCACACGCTTCATCACCAGCCTGTCGGCCTGGCCGCGGAACTTGGAGGCCTTGCCCTCCTTGTCCCCACTGACTTCGAACTGCATACCCGAGAAGTCGAAGGTGTTGCCATCCGCTTCGTCAAACTTGAGCGGCGCCAGCTGAACCTGGCTGACCACACTGCCGCCGTAACCCAGGCTGGTCTGTGCGCTGATCGGGGCCTTTTCACCCGCAGCGGCGAACAATGGCGCGACGGCTTCATCCTTCTGCAGCGTGCTGTTGCTGACCGCCATTACCGGCATCAGCTTCAGTGCCCTGACCCTCGACCAGGGAAACGGGCCGTGCTCGATCTGGTCGGTCACGCCCACGTCAAAATTGATCACCTCGCCCTGCCCCACGTTGATGTCGCGAGCCTTGAGCCGGTACTGGGCAGTGCTGCTGAAGAGATGCTGCTCCAGCGACACACGCTCGATGCTCATGCTACCACCGGTACTGACCAGGGCCTTTTTGAGTTCGGCGTTGCTGCGTGCAAGGGCGTTGTCCAGCTCTGCCGGCAGCTGCTTGCCGGTGTACCAGGCGCCTGCGGTGGTTGCGACGGCAATGGCGATAGCCAGGCCGGAAAGGATGCCAACTGATTTCTTCATGAATAGAACCGATTGCTGTCCGTAAGGGCTTCGAAGGCGGCCAGAGGCCACGCAGAAATCGAAGAGTACCACCCCCGATTGGGCCGAGCGCTGGCCCAGCTCGAGAAATGCCATTTTTCGGACACATCCGACAGCCAGGTGAAACAAGCAAAGGACTCGTTAATTTTTACGAACACTCAAATTGATCAGAATCGCAAAAAAACGCGCAACAACCGAACAAATCCCGTATTTAATCGATAAATATTTCAATTTTGCAACATCTTGTCATGTTTAACTTGACACCCACCTACCCATCGTTTTTTATTTTCACCACTTTGCGCGCCCCACCGCGCCTTCCGCCGCTCCAACATAAAAGGTGAACAATATGGAGCCCACCCGCTCGCCCTTGCCGCATGCGCAATACACCGTGCCCGTCGTTTACGCTCAGCAGCAGGAGCCATGCCAGCATGCAGCCTGACCACAGCGCTTCCGGCAACGGCCAACTTCGCAAAACCCTGCGCCTCTGGCACGTGATCATCATCGGCCTGGCTTACCTGACCCCGATGACCGTGTTCGACACCTTCGGCATCGTCAGCGGGATCACCGCTGGCCATGTACCCAGCGCCTACATCCTGGCATTGGCCGGCATCCTGTTCACCGCGGTGAGCTATGGCACCCTGGTAAAACGCTTCCCGCAGTCGGGCTCGGCCTACACCTACACCCAGCGCGCGATCAACCCGCACGTGGGCTTCCTGGTGGGCTGGTCTTCACTGCTGGACTACCTGCTGCTGCCGATGGTCAACGCGCTACTGGCCAAGCTGTACCTTTCGGCCATGTTCCCGGAAGTACCTGAGTGGATGTGGGTCGCCGGCTTCGTCACCCTGATCAGCCTGATCAACATGCGCAGCGTAAACCTGGTGGCCCACTTCAACCTGCTGTTCGTGGGTGTACAGGTGGCGATCATCGCCGTGTTCATCTACCTGTGCGTGCGCGGCCTGGACCAGGGCGAAGGGCTGGGTACCACCTGGAGCCTGATACCGTTCGCCGACAGCCAGACCCAGTTCAGTGCCCTGGCCGCCGGTGCAACCATCCTGTGCTTCTCGTTCCTGGGCTTTGATGCGGTCACCTGCCTGTCCGAGGAAACCCGCGATCCGGCCAAGACCATTCCCCGGGCAATCTTCCTCACCGCACTGATTGGCGGCGTGGTGTTCATCACCGTGTCGTACTTCATCCAGGCCTACTTCCCGACCATGGCCCGCTTCCACGACCATGAAGCAGCCCTGCCGGAAATTGCCCTGTACGTTGGCGGCAAGCTCTTCCAGTCGATCTTCATTGCCTGCACCGTGATCAACACCATCGCCTCGGGCCTGGCCTCGCAAACCAGCGTGTCACGCCTGCTGTATGTAATGGGCCGCGACAACGTGATCCCGGCCAGCGTCTTCGCCCGCCTGCATTCGCGCTACAAGACGCCAGTGCTGAACATTGCAGTCGTAGGGCTGATTTCGCTATCGGCGATCTTCTTCGACCTGGTTACCGCCACTTCCATCATCAACTTCGGCGCCCTGGTCGCGTTCAGCTTCGTCAACCTGTCGGTCATCAACCACTGCTACCTGCGTGAAGGCAATCGCAAAGGCCTGAGCAACCAGTTTAAGTACCTGGTTCTGCCTACCATCGGCTTCTGCATCATCGTCTCGCTGTGGCTGGACCTGAACGCACATTCGCTGATGTTTGGCGGCATCTGGGCTGCGCTCGGGCTGGTCTACCTGGGCTGGCTGACCAAAGCCTTCCGCGCGGCACCGCCCAACTACGTCGCCGAATGACCCACGCTGCCAACAACGCCCGCGCCTGATCGCGGGCGTTGCATTTGTTTGAAAAGGAAAGCCCTCATGCCGCTGCGTCGCCTCTCCATCCAGTGGAAGATCACACTCCTCGCCGGCCTGTGCCTGCTGGCCATTGTCGCCTTGCTGGTAGCCACCTCGCTGACCCAGGCCCATCGCAGCGCCGCCCTGGTCAACCAGGCCAACACTGCCATGCTCGAAGACAGCGCCCGCCAGCGCCTGCAGGCCCACGCCGAAACCCAGGCCTTGCGTATCCAGCGCTACTTCATGGACGCCTACCAGTACGGCAATGGCTTTGCCCGCCTGGTACAGGTGCTGAAAGACCGTGGTGGTAGCGACCTGCGCGCCGAACTGACCCGCCAGGCGCGTGCCAGCCTGGCCGGCAACCCGGATGTGATTGGCCTTTACCTGGTGTTCCAACCCAATGCCCTGGACCAGCAGGACAGCCACTACCTCGGGCAGGACGCCTTGGGCAGCAATGAGAGCGGGCGTTTCTCGCTGTACTGGTCCCAACCAAGCCCCGGCACCCTGGAACTTGAAGCCATGCCGGAAACGATGCTCGGCGACATCAGCATCGGCAGCAACGGCGCGGCGAAGAACCGCTGGCTGACCTGCCCGCAGGACACCGCCAGGACCTGCATGCTCGAACCGTACCTCGACGAGGTCAACGGCCGTCAGGTGCTGATGACCAGCATCGCTCTGCCATTGCTGGAACACGGCAAGGTAGTCGGCGTGGTCGGCCTGGACATCGGCCTGGCCAACCTGCAGCAACTGAGTGTGGACGGCCGCCGCGACCTGTTCGACGGCCAGGGCCAGGTGAGTATCGCCACCGCCGCCGGCCTGCTGGCGGGCAACAGTCGCGACGACAGCACGCTCGGCAAGCCCATGGCAAATGCGGTAGCCGACGGTCTGCTGCGCGTGGCCCACCCCTTCACGCCAATCCCTGACACAGCCCCGTGGCAGGTATGGCTGGAAGTGCCGGAAAGCGTGCTGCAGGCCCCTGCCGTAGCCCTCAACCAGCGCCTTGATGCCCATAACCAGAATGCCAACCTCACCAGCCTGCTGATAGGCCTTGGCACGGCAATCGTGGGGTTGCTGCTGGTGTGGCTGACCGCTCGCGGCGTTAGCCGGCCAATCCTGGCCGTGGCGGCACGCCTGGAAGACATTGCCAGTGGCGAAGGCGACCTTACCCGTCGCCTGGACTACGCCCGCCAGGATGAACTGGGCCTGCTCACCGGCTGGTTCAACCGCTTCCTCGACAAGTTGCAACCGGTCATTGCCCAGGTCAAAGGGTCGCTGCAGGAGGCCCGCGACACCGCCGACCAATCGGCCGCCATCGCCAGCCAGACCAGCAACGGCATGCAGCAACAGCATCGCGAAATCGAACAGGTGGCCACAGCGGCCAATGAAATGAGCGCCACCGCTCTGGATGTCGCCCACAACGCCTCGCAGGCGGCCCAGGCCGCACGCGCTGCGGATCAGGCCAGCCAGGAAGGCTTGCAACTGGTGGACAGCACGCGCCAGGGCATCGACCGCCTGGCCGCCGGCATGAACACTGCCATGGACGAGGCCCGTGCACTGGAAGACCGCAGCGGGCAAATCGGCTCGGTGCTTGAAGTGATCCGCACCATTGCCGAGCAAACCAACCTGCTGGCACTGAATGCCGCCATCGAAGCGGCCCGCGCAGGCGAAGCCGGGCGTGGCTTCGCCGTGGTTGCCGATGAGGTGCGCGGCCTGGCCCAGCGCACGCAGGTTTCGGTAGAGGAAATTCGCCAGGTCATCGAAGGCCTTCAGCAAGGCACCCAGGACGTGGTGGGGGCCATGCATGCAGGCCAACGCCAGGCCCAGGACAGCGCCGCACGCATGGAGCAGGCATTACCGGCACTGCAGCGTATTGGCGAGGCCGTGGCGGTGATCAGCGACATGAACCTGCAGATAGCCTCGGCGGCGGAAGAGCAGAGCGCGGTAGCCGAGGAAGTGAACCGTAACGTGGCCGGCATTCGAGACGTGACAGAATCGCTGGCCGGGCAGGCCGATGAATCAGCACGCATCAGCCAAGCCCTGAACCGGCTGGCCAACCAGCAGCAGGCGCTGATGGAGCAGTTTCGCGTCTAGCCTGTCAGGGCCTCTTCGCG
>NZ_JBQENN010000014.1:12306-22924 GCF_052044625.1 Pseudomonas sp. 22515 | reverse complement strand
AGAGGCCCTGACAGGCACCGCACCATTGTTATTTTTGAGCACAACTTATGCCTAATCCAACCCGATCCACCTTCTTCGACATCACCAGCGAACAAGGGCTTTTACGCACCTCGATCGCCGCCACCCTGTTCATCGCCACCATCGGCATCGCCTTCGGCCTTGCCTCCGGCTCGTTCTCCATCGTCTTCGACGGTGTGTACTCGCTGGTCGACGCCAGCATGAGCGGGCTGTCGCTGGTGGTGGTCAAGCTGATCACTTCGCACACCACCAGCGTGCAGATGTCGCGCAAGCTGCGCGAGCGCTTCACCATGGGTTTCTGGCACCTGGAGCCCATGGTACTGGCGCTCAACGGCATTCTGCTCGGCGGCGTGGCCATCTACGCGCTGATCAATGCCGTCAGCAGCCTGCTGCAAGGCGGGCGCCACCTGGAGTTCGGCATTGCCATGGTCTACGCGGCGCTGACGGTGATCACCTGCGTGACCATCGCCGTCATCGAGGCCCGCGCCAACCGCAAACTGAAGTCAGACTTCGTGCGCATGGACGTCAAGGGCTGGGTGATGTCGGCCAGCATCACGGCCGCACTGCTGATCGCCTTCTGCTTTGGCTATGCCGTGCAAGGCACTTCGCTGGAATGGGTATCACCCTATATTGACCCGGCGGTGCTGGCGCTGGTGTGCCTGGTGATCGTGCCGTTGCCGATGTCGGTGGTGCGTCAGGCGCTGTCTGAAATCTTCCTGGTCACCCCTGGCGACCTCAAGCTGCACGTAGATGAGGTGGCCAAGGCCTTCGTCGCTCGCCACGGCCTGCAGTCTTACCGCGCCTATGTCGCCAAGGTCGGGCGTTCGCAGGAGATCGAACTGTATTTCATCGTGCCCAAAACCATGGCGGCGAAGACCATCGATGAATGGGATGCCTGGCGCAACGAGATTGGCGACGCGGTAGGCGGCGAAGGGCCGGACCGCTGGCTGACCGTGGTGTTCACTGGCGACCCGGAATGGGCCGAGTAATTGGTGGGCGCTCTGCGCCCTTTTTTTCCGAACACCCGTAGCGCAAACGAAAAAGCCCGCGACCATTTCTGGTAGCGGGCTCTCACGTACTGCGTATGGTGGGTCGTGTAGGATTCGAACCTACGACCAATTGGTTAAAAGCCAACTGCTCTACCAACTGAGCTAACGACCCATTTGATGGCGCGTATAATACTGATTTCTAACGAGAATTCAACACCCCATCACGATTTTTTCAAAAATACCGAGTCGGGTCTTCGATTCCGGCGGCCTTGAAACCATCGGCGCGCAGGCGGCAGCTGTCGCATTTGCCACAGGCGCGGCCGTCATCGTCGGCCTGGTAGCAGGAAACGGTCAGGCTGTAGTCCACACCACGGGCCATACCGGCCTGCACGATCTGCGCCTTGCTCATGTTCTGCAGCGGCGCCTGGATGCGGAAGCCCTGCCCTTCTACGCCAGCCTTGGTCGCCAGGTTGGCCATGCGCTCGAAGGCCTCGACGAACTCGGGACGGCAATCCGGGTAGCCGGAGTAATCCACGGCATTGACGCCAATGAAGATGTCGCGCGCTTCCAGCACTTCGGCCCAACCCAGCGCCAGCGAAAGGAACACGGTGTTGCGCGCCGGCACATAAGTGACCGGAATGCCTTCACCCGGGGCTTCCGGTACGTCGATACTGCTGTCGGTCAATGCCGAACCGCCGATGCCGTCGAGGTTCAGCCCAATCACCTTGTGCTCGACCACACCCAGGTCGCGGGCCACGCGGGCAGCGGCGTTCAGCTCGGCGCGATGACGCTGGCCGTAGTCAAAGCTCATGGTGTAGCAGCTGTAGCCTTCGGCCTTGGCCATGGCAACCACGGTGGCCGAGTCCAGGCCGCCGGACAACAGGATTACTGCGCGTTTTTCTGTCATGTGTACGTGCTCCTCAATCAACGTCCGGGCTCGTCGTTCCACAGCAGCTTGTGCAGCTGCAGTTGGAAGCGTACAGGCAGGTTGTCAGCAACGATCCAGTCAGCCAGGTCACTGGCGTTCACCTGATGATGGCTGGGTGAGAACAACACCTCACCGGCACGCTCTGCCAGGTTGTACTGGATCAGCTTGGATACCGCCCAGTCATAATCCTCACGGGAACAAATGACGAACTTGACCTGGTCGTTACGCGTCAACTGCTCGATGTTCTCGTAGCGGTTACGGTGCGACTCTTCGGAGCCTGGGGTTTTCAGGTCGACCACACGGCTGACGCGGGTGTCGGTGCCGGCAATATCCAGCGCGCCGCTGGTTTCCAGCGACACCTCGTAACCAGCGTCACACAGCCGCTGCAGCAACGGCAAGGCGTTGGGCTGGGCCAGCGGTTCGCCACCGGTGACACAGACGTAGCGCGGCTTGAAGCCGGCCACTTGCTCAAGGATCGAATCAAGGGTGCGAACGGTACCGCCACTGAAGGCATAGGCACTGTCGCAGTACTGGCAACGCAGGGGGCAACCGGTGAGGCGCACAAATACCGTAGGCAGCCCGGCCGTTCGCGTCTCACCCTGCAAAGAGTAAAAGACTTCGGTGATGCGTAATGTGTCTTGCATGCTCGCCACGGGCGTGACAGCTAAACAGGCTGTCCGCCTCCGTCAGGCACTGTCGCGGACTCGACATCGCGTTATCCGCAGCAGCGTGTTTACGAAAAAAGGGCAGTGATTCTAACGAAAAAACCCGCGACTGGCGCGGGTTTCTTTCGAGCGGTACAGCGAAAACGCCTAGAGCTTCTGCAGGTCACGCTGAGCCAGTTGAGCGGCAGAGGTGCCGGGGTACTGGGTGACAACCTGCTGGAGGATGCCTTTTACCTTGTCGGTATGGCCCATACGGCGCTCGACATCAGCCAGTTTGTACAGCGAATCTGGCACCTTGCTGTGCTTCGGGTACTTTTGGCTGACCTGGGCAAAAGCCTGGCTGGCGCCTTGCAGGTCACCCTTGGCCAGGTTCACTTCACCCAACCAGTACTGGGCATTACCGGCGTACTGGCTGTTGGGGTACTTGCGCAGGAAGGCGTTGAACGCCTGGCTGGCCTTGTCGAAGTCTTTCTGTTTGATCAGGTCGAAAGCTGCGTCGTAATAGAGCTTCTCTTTCGCCGGATCACCGGGCTGGCTACTGCCGGCCGGTTGTTGCGCAGCAGCACCTGCTGCGGCATCGGGGGCGGCATTGGACGCACCACCACCGGAGGAATTGTCAGGGGTTGCGGCAGGCGCAGCGCCACTGTTGATGCGACGGTCCAGGTCCTGGTAACGCTCCAGGTTTTCCTGCTTCATGCGCGACACATCGTTTTGCAGCTCTTCGATGATGCCTTGCTGGCGGGAAAGCTGATCCTGCATCTGTTGCAGCTGCATGAACAGCTGGCCCTGTGCAGAGGCAGGGGCCGAAGCCCCTGACCCGGCATAGGCGCCGCTCGTGCCATAACCCGCAGGCGGATAGCTGCCTGCGTTGTCATCTACTACAGGGACCTCAGCCCAAGCCGCAAGCGGCAGGCTGAGTGCGAGGACGGTTACTACACGGCGGCACATACGCATAAGAACTTACTTACGCAGTTCTACGCGACGGTTCTGAGCCCAGGACTGCTCGTCGTTGCCGGTAGCAACTGGACGCTCTTCGCCGTAGGAAACCAGTTCCAGCTGAGCAGGGGAAACGCCCTGCAGAACCAGGTAGCGCTGAACGGCTTTCGCACGACGCTCACCCAGAGCCATGTTGTACTCGCGGGTGCCGCGCTCGTCGGTGTTACCTTCCAGAACAACACGGTTGCCGTTGGCTTTCAGGTCCTTGGCGTGAACGTCCAGAGCGCGCATGGCTTCTGGCTTCAGGTCCGAGCTGTCGTATTCGAAGTAGAAGGTGGTGATTGCGCGCAGGGCGGCTTCTTCGCTCAGGGAGCCGTCAACAGCGCCAGTGTTGGCACCGTAGCCAGCGTTAGGGTCTACAGCAGCGCCTTCGCCTGCGTTATCACCGCCCTTCGAGGAGCAACCTACAGCTACGGCCATGGCCAGAGCCAGCGCAGCAAATTTACCAAACTTCAGCATTTCCATCGTGAAACTCCTAATGAAACCCCAGTGTGTTAAGCAAAATGTATTACGCCGCAATCAGTTCAGGTAAGGGGACCAGGACGGTTCTCTGACTTCGCCTTGAGCGGTAGGAAGTGGGAGCCTCACGCGGCCATTAAGCGACACGAGCATCAAGACTCCCCGGCCCTGCTGGCGGGTGGCGTAGATTAGCATGGTGCCGTTTGGCGCAACAGTGGGAGACTCATCAAGACTTGTTTCAGACAGAATCTTTACACTTCCGCGCTGCAAGTCCTGTGCCGCCACTTTGAAGTTGGTAAAGCCCTGTTGGCGATGGATCATTACCAGGGTCTTTTCGTCCGCCGAAAGTTTCGGGTTGGCGTTGTAGTTACCCACGAACGTTACGCGCTCGGCACCACCACCACTGACCGACTGTTTATAGATCTGCGGTTTGCCGCCACGGTCGGAAGTGAAGTAAAGGGTGTTGCCATCTTTGCCCCAGAACGGCTCGGTATTGATACCCGGGCCTGCAGTAACACGGCTGATCTGGCGCGAGGCCACATTCATCACGTAGATGTCCGGGTTGCCGTCCTTGGACAGCACGAACGCCAGGCGCGAACCGTCAGGCGACCAGGCTGGCGCACCGTTCAGGCCTTCGAAGTTGGTCACCTGCTCGCGGCGGCCAGTATCGATGTTCTGCACGAAGATACGTGGGCGCTTCTGCTCGAACGAAACATAGGCGATACGTTTGCCATCTGGCGCAAAGCGCGGCGACAGGATCGGCTCACGCGATTGCAGCAGGGTCACCGCACGCGCACCGTCGTAGTCCGAACGCTGGAGGGTGTAGCGGGTGTTGTTGGTGGAGAAACGCTCGGCCGTCACGTACAGCATGCGCGTAGAGAACGCGCCCTTGATGCCGGTCAGCTTCTCGAACGACTGGTCGGCAATGTAGTGCGCCATGTCGCGCAGCTGGTCGGTGCTGCCCGCCACGCTGCCGGTCAGCACTTGCTGCTCGGTGGCGACGTTGAACAGCGCGTACTGCACCTGCAGGCGACCGCCCGACGGCACGATGCTGCCGACCATCACGTATTGTGCACCCAGCGCTTTCCAGTCACGGAAGATCACTTCGCTGGCCTGCGACGGCTGGCTGATCATGTTCTGCCGCGGAATTGGCGAGTAGTAGCCAGAGTTGCGCAGGTCATTGCCAATGATGTCGGCGATGTCTTCGGGCAGCACGCTGCCGCCCTGCAGACCGAACGGTACTACCGCGATGGGCGTGGCCCGGTCGCTGCCGCTGGTAACCAGGATGTTCTTTTCTTCTGCCACCGCCATGCCTGCCACGCAGCAGAGCATGACCAGCAGTCCTCTCAGACGTTTAATCACAACGCTAGATCCTCAGGTGTAAATGTCATCTTGAACGAACGATATTGGTTGAAATCGCTCGGCTTCATACCCTGCATCTCGGTCAAACGACCAATGTTCTTCACCGCAGCCACCGCCGAACTGTCATACGGGCCGTCACCACTGGAACGGGCCACGCTGACACTGGTGATGGTACCGTCCGGCAACATGTTGATCTGCAGGACCACCGTCATGCCCTTGCGCGCGGAAGGCGGACGTGCCCAGCCCTCGGCCGCGCGCATACGGATCAGGTCGTCGAAGTCGCCGGCCACCTGGTCACCCTGCTCGTCGGCCAGCGCTTGCTGCCGCTCGGTGGTATCGGACAACAGCTCGGCCAGTGCCTGGGCTTTCTTGTCTTCTGCCGCCTTGCGGGCCGCTTCCTGTGCCTTCTTCTTCTGGGCATCTGCAGCGGCCTTTTTCTTGGCCTCTTCAGCTGCCTTCTTCTTCGCGTCCTCGGCCGCCGCTTTCTTCTTGGCGTCCTCGGCTGCTTTCTTCTTGGCCTCTTCGGCTGCCTTTTTCTTGGCTTCCTCGGCGGCTTGCTTCTTCGCCTCTTCAGCAGCCTCTTTCTTGGCCTCTTCTTCGGCTTTTTTCTTGGCTTCGTCCTCAGCCTTTTTCTTGGCGATGTCGGCCTGCTGTTTCTCGGCGGCTTTCTTCGCCTCGTCGGCTTTCTTGGCTTCGGCGGCTTTCTTGGCCTCGGCAGCCTTGGCAGCTTCGGCGGCCTTGGCAGCATCCTCAGCTTTTTTCGCCTCGGCGGCTTCGCGGGCCTCTTCGGCCTTTTGAGCGGCGTCAGCTTTCTTTTGTTCCGCGGCCTTCACGGCCTCCTGCTCGACCTTCTTCTGTTCCAACTGCTCGACTTCGGTCTGGCGCGAAGCGGTTTTCTTCGCCTCCCCGGCAATCTTCTGATTGGTCTGGGTGGTTGCCTGGCTCTTGGACTTGAGCTGGTACAGGGTAGCCTGAACGATCGGCTTGGAAGGCGGCAGCTCAGGCGTCATGGCAAAACTGACGAACAGCAGGGCAAACACCAGCACATGCAGGCCGATGGCCCAGACACTGGGCCAGAAGTAGCTTTCCGAGGCGGATGGCTCTCGCTGTTGCATCAGGGCGCCTCGGTAATCAGGCCAACGTTACCGACACCGGCCTTCTGCAACCCGCCCATGGCACCCATGACCGCGCCATAGTCGACAGCCTTGTCGCCACGAATGAACACCTGGGTCTGCTTGCCCTGGTCACGGCCGGCAGCAATGATCTTGGTGACGGCGTCGGTCATGGCCGGCAAGGTCATGGCCTTGTCCATCTGCTTGTCGGTATCGACTTCACTGCCGAGGTTCCAGTAATAGGTTTTATCGGCCTTGATGGAGATGGTGAGGATCTGGACGTTGTTGTCCTGCGGCAAGGCTTCGCTGGAAACCTTGGGCAGGTCGACCTTCACGCCCTGATTGAGCATGGGCGCCGTCACCATGAAGATGACCAGCAGCACCAGCATCACGTCGATGTAGGGCACCACGTTCATCTCGGCGACGGGCTTGCGTTTGTGGCGAACTCGGGCCATGGGCTTCTACCTGATTACTCTTCGCTGGTGTGCACTTTGCGGTGCAGGATCGCCTGGAACTCGTCGGCGAAGGTGTAGTAACGGCCGATCAGTATTTCACTGCGCGCGGCGAAACGGTTGTAGGCAATGACAGCCGGGATTGCCGCGAACAGGCCGATGGCGGTTGCGATCAGTGCTTCGGCAATGCCCGGTGCAACGGTGGCCAGGGTGGCCTGCTGTGCGCTGGCCAGGCCGCGGAAGGAGTTCATGATGCCCCACACGGTGCCGAACAGGCCGATGTACGGGCTGGTCGAGCCAACGGTGGCCAGGAACGGCAAGCTCTGCTCGAGTTTTTCTTCCTCGCGCGAGATGGCCACACGCATGGCACGGCCAACACCTTCCATGACAGCGTCCGGATCAACACCCGGCTGCTGGCGCAGGCGCGAGAACTCCTTGAAACCGGCACGGAACACCTGCTCCACGCCGGAGTCCGGGTCTGGGTTGCTGCCTGCCTGGCGGTACAGCTTGGACAGGTCGATGCCTGACCAGAAACGCTCTTCGAAGGCATCCAGCGCACGACGACCGGCGCGCAGCATGGTGCTGCGCTGGAAGATCATGATCCATGAGGTGACCGAGGCGGCCACCAGGGTCAGCATTACCAGCTGTACCACCACGCTGGCATTGCTGACCAGACTCCACATGGAGGTATGGTCGACGACGTTAGCTTCCACGCTTATTCTCCTGCATTCGATTGATTACCCGAGCCGTCCGCCGCAAAGGCGTCGCGCAGCTGGGGGGGTAGGGCTCGGGGTTTGAAAGTGTCGGCGCGCACGGCAGCCACCAGGAACTGCCCTTCGCAAAGCAGCGTTTCATCCTTTTCCCGCCAGACCTGCTGTACGAAACGCAAGCTGGCGCGATTGAGTTCAAGTACTTGCGCGGTCACCCGCAATTCGTCATCCAGCCGCGCCGGCGCGTGATAGCGCGCTTCGCTGGAATGGACCACGAACAGCAGGTTGTCTTCAGCCAGCTGCGACTGGGAAAAGCCCAGGTGCCGCAGGCGTTCGGTGCGCGCGCGCTCCATGAATTTCAGGTAGTTGACGTAATACACCACGCCGCCCGCATCGGTATCTTCGTAATAGACGCGACACCGGTGTGCGAACGGTTCGAGCTGATTTTGCGCGCGCATACTCTAGTGCTTACTCCTCAGCTTGCCAATCCGCTGTGGCAACTGTTTTTTCTTCATTAATGTCTTATTGCCAGCGCACCCAGGGCATGCCAGCGGTAGGACCACGAAAAGTCGCTTTTGATCTGTCATTCATCGCCTGGCCCGGAAAAATCGCCCCCCTCCCCCAAGCGCCCGGGAATATTCAGCCCAAAGTGCAGGTAGGCATGCCGGGTGACCACGCGGCCGCGTGGCGTGCGCATGATGTAGCCCTGCTGAATCAGGTACGGCTCAAGCACATCTTCGATGGTATGACGCTCTTCGCTGATGGCTGCAGCCAGGTTGTCCACGCCCACCGGGCCGCCGTCGAACTTCTCGATCATGGTCAGCAGCAGGCGACGGTCCGAATGGTCGAAACCACGCTCGTCGACATCCAGCAGGTTCAGCGCCATGTCAGCCACGGCCTTGGTGATCTGGCCCTTGCCGCGCACCTCGGCGTAGTCACGCACGCGGCGCAGCAGGCGGTTGGCGATGCGCGGCGTGCCACGGGCACGACGGGCGATCTCGTAGGCCCCCTGGTCTTCGATGGCCAGGCCAAGGATGTTGGCCGAGCGGCTGACGATGGTGCTCAGATCCTTGTCGTTGTAAAACTCCAGGCGCTGCACGATACCGAAGCGGTCACGCAGCGGGTTGGTCAGCATGCCGGCACGGGTAGTAGCCCCCACCAGGGTGAAGGGTGGCAGATCGAGCTTGATAGAACGGGCTGCCGGGCCTTCGCCGATCATGATGTCGAGCTGGAAGTCCTCCATGGCCGGGTAAAGCACTTCTTCGACCACAGGCGACAGCCGGTGGATTTCGTCGATGAACAGCACGTCGTGCGGCTCGAGGTTGGTCAGCATGGCTGCCAGGTCGCCGGGGCGCTCGAGAATCGGCCCCGAAGTGCTCTTCACCGACACGCCCATTTCATGGGCGATGATGTTGGCCAGGGTGGTCTTGCCCAGGCCGGGCGGGCCGAAGATCAGCGTGTGGTCAAGCGACTCGCCGCGGCCGCGGGCGGCCTGGATGAACAGCGCCATCTGCTCGCGCACCACCGGCTGGCCAATGTACTCGTCCAGGCTCAGCGGGCGAATCGCACGGTCCTGGACTTCTTCGCGGTCGCGGCCACTGGCGGCGATCAGGCGGTCGGCTTCGATCACTTGGAAATCATCCCTTTCAGGCTGCGGCGGATCAGCTCTTCACTGCTCAGGCCGGCCTTGTCCTTGATCGCGGCAATTGCCTTGCTGGCTTCCTGCGGCTTGTAGCCCAGCGAGACCAAGGCACTGACTGCATCGGCCTCGGCACTGGACTCGCTGGCAACCGGCAAAGGCCCATCGGACACCAGGGTGAACATGGCCGGCGAGGTTTCCCAGGCCTTGAAACGGTCCTTGAGCTCGACCAGCAAGCGCTCGGCGGTTTTCTTGCCGACGCCCGGCACGCGCACCAGGGCTGAGGTGTCCTGGGCCTGCACGCAGCGCACCAGTTCATCCACTTCCAGCCCGGACATCAGCGCCAGGGCCAGCTTAGGCCCTACGCCGTTCAGGCGGATCAGCTCGCGGAACAACTCGCGCTCACGTTTTTCGGCAAAGCCGTAGAGCAAGTGGGCATCTTCGCGCACGACCAGGTGGGTATGCACCGTGACGGTTTCACCCACTTTGGGCAGACGGTACAGCGTGGTCATGGGAACTTCCAGTTCGTAACCCACGCCGTTGACGTCGATAATCAGGTGAGGCGGTTGTTTTTCCGCCAGGGTGCCGCGCAAACGTCCAATCACGTTCCGATCCTTCCTCTCGGGGAGCCGGTCAAAGACCGCTCAACCCTATCAGCAAATGCAGCAGGTGAATGCATCACCCGAACAAAATGTGTATCAGCGCATGAAGCGCTTACAGACGCAAGCGCCCGCCGCGTCGCCGCGCTGTGCTCAAGCCATGCGGCACCAGGCTGGAGCGGGTGTGGGCGTGGCACAGGGCGATGGCCAGGGCATCGGAAGCGTCGATCTGCGGTTTTTGCGTCAATTTCAGCAGGTGCATGACCATCATCATCACCTGCTCCTTGTTGGCACCACCCGTGCCGGCCACGGCCTGCTTGACCTGGGTGGCGCTGTACTCGGCGATCTCCAGGCCAGCCTCGGCGGCGGCGACGATAGCCGCGCCACGTGCCTGGCCAAGCTTGAGCGCCGAATCGGCGTTGCGGGCCATGAACACCCGTTCGATGCCCATGGTCACCGGGCCGTGCTGAGCAATGATTTCACTGACACCACGAAAAACAATCTGCAGCCGCTCGTGCAGCTCACCGCTGCCGGTGCGGATGCAGCCCGACGCCACGTACTCGCAACCACGGGCGGTCTGGCGTACCACGCCATAGCCGGTGATGCGCGAGCCGGGGTCGATACCTAGAATGAGAGTCATAAAGCCCGTCAAAAAAATGATGCATCTCTACAAACTGCGCCGGCCCTTT
>NZ_JBQENN010000014.1:0-12291 GCF_052044625.1 Pseudomonas sp. 22515 | reverse complement strand
GGAGCGGGTTTACCCGCGAAAGGGCCGGCACAGGCGCTATCAAACGCTCAGAGTTGGCACAAAATGCCAAATCACCTTAGCCGAGGTTTTCCATGATCTCATCGGAAATCTGGGCGTTGGAGTAAACGTTCTGCACGTCATCCAGGTCTTCGAGCATGTCGATCAGCTTGAGCACCTTTTCGGCACCGTCCTGGTCGAGTTCGGCGCTGGTGGTCGGCTGCATGACGATTTCCGCGTCAGCGGCCTTGAAGCCAGCCTCTTCCAAGGCATTACGCACGGCATAGAAGCTGTTGAACGAGGTGAACACGTCGAAGGAGCCGTCGTCGTTGGCGACCACGTCATCGGCATCGGCTTCCATTGCCGCTTCCATCAACGCGTCCTCTTCCACGCCCGGAGCAAAGCTGATCTGGCCTTTGCGCTCGAACAGGTAGGCCACAGAACCGTCAGTACCCAGGTTGCCGCCACACTTGGTGAAGGCATGGCGCACGGCCGCGGCGGTACGGTTGCGGTTGTCGGTCATGGCTTCGACCATGATCGCCACGCCACCCGGGCCGTAACCTTCGTAGCTAAGCTCTTCGACATTGTCGCTTTCATTGGTGCCAGCACCACGGGCCACGGCACGATCGATGATGTCGCGGCTCATGTTGGCGCCCAACGCCTTGTCCAGCGCCAGGCGAAGGCGCGGGTTGGATGCCGGATCAGGGCCACCCTGCTTGGCAGCGACCGTCAGTTCGCGGATCCACTTGGTGAAGACCTTGCCCCTCTTGGCATCCTGGCGCTCTTTGCGGTGCTTGATGTTCGCCCACTTGGAATGACCAGCCATAACGACTCCGAATCCTTTGAATCACAAACAGCCCCGCCCCATGACGGGGCGGGACGGGAAAATACCTGCGTCGAAACGCAAAGGCGCATCCATGTGGATGCGCCCGGGGACTGCTTACTCGACCTTGGTCTGTTCGCGCAGTCGGATGTGCAGCTCGCGCAGGGCCTTGGCGTCGACCATGCCAGGGGCCTGGGTCATGACGCATGCGGCGCTCTGGGTTTTCGGGAACGCGATCACTTCACGGATCGACTGAGCGCCGGTCATCAGCATGACCAGACGGTCCAGGCCGAACGCCAGGCCACCGTGAGGCGGTGCCCCGAACTTCAGAGCGTCGAGCAGGAAGCCAAACTTCTCTTCCTGTTCTTCTGCCTCGATACCCAACAGACGGAATACTGCCTGTTGCATCTCTTTACGGTGGATACGGATCGAACCGCCACCCAGCTCGGTACCGTTCAGCACCATGTCGTAGGCACGGGACAGGGCAGTGGCCGGGTTGGCCTCGAGCTCTTCCGGCGTGCACTTCGGCGCGGTGAACGGGTGGTGCAATGCCGTGAAGCTGCCGTCTTCGTTCTCTTCGAACATTGGGAAGTCGACGACCCACATCGGCGCCCACTCGCAGGTCAGCAGCTCGAAGTCGTGACCCAGACGAATACGCAGCGCACCCAGGGCTTCGCTGACCACCTTGAACTTGTCGGCACCGAAGAACACGATGTCACCGTCTACGGCGCCAACGCGATCGAGGATGTTGTTGAGGTTGGCCTCAGGGATGTTCTTGACGATCGGCGACTGCAGGCCTTCGACGCCCTTGGCGCGCTCGTTGACCTTGATGTAGGCCAGCCCCTTGGCACCGTAGATACCGACGAACTTGGTGTACTCGTCGATTTTGCTGCGCGGCATGCTGGCACCACCTGGCAGACGCAGGGCGGTAACGCGGCACTTTGGATCGTTGGCCGGGCCGGCGAACACCTTGAAGTCGACATCCTTCAGCTGGTCGGCAACGTCAACCAGCTCCAGCGGAATACGCAGGTCTGGCTTGTCGGAGCCGTAGCGGCGCATGGCCTCTTCGAAGGTCATGTGCGGGAATTCGCCGAATTCCAGGTCGAGCACTTCCTTGAACAGCTTGCGGATCATGCTTTCGGTCAGGCCCATGATCTCGCTTTCATCGAGGAAACTGGTCTCGATGTCGATCTGGGTGAATTCCGGCTGACGGTCGGCACGCAGGTCTTCGTCACGGAAGCACTTGGCGATCTGGTAGTAACGGTCGAAGCCAGCGACCATCAGCAGCTGCTTGAACAGCTGTGGCGATTGCGGCAGGGCGAAGAAGCTACCGGCGTGGGTACGGCTTGGCACCAGGTAGTCGCGCGCGCCTTCCGGCGTGGCTCGGGTGAGGATCGGGGTTTCGACGTCGAGGAAGCCGTTTTCGTCGAGGAAGCGACGGATGCTGCTGGTGATGCGCGAGCGCAGGCGCAGCTTGTCGGCCATTTCCGGGCGACGCAGATCGATGAAGCGATAACGCAGGCGAGTTTCCTCGCCGACGTCGGAGTATTCGTTCAGGGGGAACGGCGGGGTTTCCGCTTCGTTGAGCACGTTCAGCTGGTAGCCGAGGATCTCGATGGCACCGGATGCCATGTTGGCATTCACTGCACCTTCAGGACGCTTGCGGACCTTGCCGGTGATCTGCACGACGTATTCGCTGCGCACACGGTCGGCAGCAGCGAAGGTTTCGGCGCGATCCGGATCGAACACGACCTGGGCCATGCCTTCGCGGTCACGGATGTCGAGGAAGATCACCCCGCCGTGGTCGCGGCGACGATGGACCCAGCCGCAAAGGGTGACTTCCTGGCCGTCCAGGCTCTCGTTCAGTTGGCCGCAATAATGGCTGCGCATCATGATGGTGGTTTCGCTTCTCGTGATTCGTGTATTCGGTGGAGGCCTTGGCCGCCCGGAGGGCTAATACTGCAAGACCCGGTCACAGCATTCAACTCAGTCGGCCTTGTCGCCGCCTGCCAGATTCTTTTTCGCCCCGGTCTTGAAGTCGGTTTCGTACCAACCGTTACCGCTCAGGCGAAAGCCTGGCACCGACAGCAGCTTTTTCAGTGCCGGCGCCTGACAGGCCGGGCAATCGGTCAGCGGCGCGGCGCTGATCTTCTGCAGCACTTCCATGCGGTGCTCGCAGGACGCACATTGATAGTCATAAAGGGGCATGGGTGTCTCTCGTCAACCATAACGCTGGCTGCCGGGGGGCAGCAAAAAGCGGGATTATATATGGTTAGCAAGCACTGCGCAGCCCGCCTGGCGATCAGCGCACACTTGGCGGGTCCTGCAGCCACGCCACGCAGATTACCCGGATCAGCCCGCTGAAATTGCGCACTCCGCCCTGGCGCAGGTGCACTTCACGGTCCACGTAGGACAACACCGCACTGACCGAACAACGGTTGGCAGCAGCAATGCGCTCAAGGATACCCCAGTAGACAGCCTCCAGGCGCAGACAGGTAGAAAAGCCGTTAAGCCGCACGGAACGTGACACCGGCTGCGTCTGCAACATGTCGAAGTCCGCCTTGAACGGGTCGATGCACTGTTTTCCTGGCCAGCTGCCCTGGCCAGCCATACGTTTGCTCGCTTGCATCATGCGCCACACTTCCTCGTCACAGGTACCAGGTGGCCTATGAAGCGCTGACGGGCGAGCTTAAAGCAGCGGCAAAATGTTCCTTCGCAAATACCGGATTGCCAAGCGGAGCCTGTGGGAGCGGCCTTGCGTCGCGAAAGGGCCGCNTTGCTGGGGCCGCTTTGCGGCCCTATCGCGACACAAGGCCGCTCCCACAGGGGTTACTCAGGCATCGTGGCAGACGTGCCCGTCGACCAAGGTATAACGCACTGCACCTGGCAGGCGGCTGCCGATGAATGGTTGGGCACCGGCTGCGCCGGTGTTCGCGGGCGTGCCCGCTCCCACAGGGGTTGCGCAAGCTTTCCGCCTTGAGCAACGGTTACTCGCCGTCGAGCAGTACCCGCAGCATCCAGGCGGTTTTCTCGTGCACCTGCATGCGCTGTGTCAGCAGGTCGGCGGTCGGCTCGTCACTGACCTTGTCCACCACAGGGAAAATGCTGCGCGCAGTGCGTACCACGGCCTCCTGCCCCTGAACCAACTGGCGGATCATCTCGTCTGCCGGGGGGACGCCTTCCTCCTCCTTGATCGACGAGTGCCGTGCATAAAATGCATACGAACCCGGTGCCGGGAAGCCCAAGGCACGGATGCGCTCGGCGATCGAATCGACTGCCAGCGCCAGTTCGTTGTACTGCTCTTCGAACATCAGGTGCAGGGTGCGGAACGACGGGCCGGTGACGTTCCAGTGAAAGTTATGGGTTTTCAGATACAGCACGTAGGTATCCGACAACAGGCGGGACAGCCCATCGACGATGGACTTGCGATCTTCTTCACTGATACCGATATCGATTGCCATGAAGCTCCCCTTTCCATAAGGCTTGAGACTCAAGCGGGCGCCGACCACTGTAGCAACACTTGTCGCATCCCGCATGTGACATGGCGCAATACATCGCCACTGGGCGGCCCGCGGTTTGAGTAGGCTGTGGCTTTACTGTTAAATAGGCACTGTGCCACCCGTGCGGACTGTCATTGCCGGGTGCATAGGCTGGCCTGCCACGTGTTCGCGCTCTATATCTCATGCGCACCGTGCTGCCAGCTCTTCCTGTGATCGGCCTTATCAACAGTGAGCCAACCCCATGTTCAAGATCGTCCATCTGGTGACGGGCGTCGCAGCTTTGCTGCTATCGCTCATACCCAGCCTGAAAACCGATGCGACACCCTTCCTGCAACAACCCGACGCGGTCTACCTGGCCCTGCTCAGCCTGCTCAATCTGGTGCTGGCCCCGGTCGTGCCGCTGTATCATCGCGGCGCGCGGCAACAACTGCAGCACCTGGCCTGCGCCCTGCTGGTGGTCGCCGTCGTGCTGCAGACCCTGACGCTACTGGCCCGCCCGGAAATGGGCAACCTGGCAGCCCTGGTGTGTGCGGCGCTGGCCGTGGCCCTGCATCTGGCCGTGGGCTTTGCCCGCAGCCCGCGCAAGGCACGCGGCAGTCAACACGTGGCACAAGATGCCGGCAACCGTGATACCGGCACCGTCAAATGGTTCAACACATCGAAAGGCTTTGGTTTCATCTCCCGAGACTCGGGTGATGACATTTTCGTGCACTTTCGGGCCATCCGCGGCGAGGGCCACCGCATTCTGGTCGAAGGCCAACGCGTGGAGTTTTCGGTGATGCACCGCGACAAGGGCCTGCAGGCCGAAGACGTGGTTGCAGTAACCCGCCGCTGACCAACGGCTGACCGGCCGACGCTATCAACGGCAAGCCAGCTTGCACAAGGGCCGTGCTGCACCTGAAGGCAGCATCCTACCTGTGGGGGGCTGGCTTGCCGGCGATAGCAGCCGGGAACAACTCAATAATGAGGAGGCGGGGCCTCTTCCCCTTCGCTGCCATACTGGCCAACCATCTCTTCATGGCGCCTGATCAGCTCGGCCATCTGCAATTGCAGCCGCTCGATCACACGCGCTTGCTCCACCACCACGTCATTCAGCGCCTGGATAGCGTCATCCTGAAACGCCTGACGGGTTTCCAGTTCGACCATCCGCATTTCCAGTGTCATCTCAGGCCTCTTGGTAACCAGCAAGTTGTAGCCCGCGCAGGCGCTGGCGAACGGCTTGCAGTTGATCATCGGTGTAGTCCACAGGCGCACACTTGCCCCATACCGGTGCCGGCCACGCGGCGTCGTCGCGCTGGCGCACAATCACATGCATGTGCAACTGGCTGACCACGTTGCCCAAGGTAGCCACGTTCATCTTGTCGGCCCCATAGCTGGCCTTCAGCGCTTCTGCCAACAAGGTGGTTTCCTGCCACAACTGCTGTTGCTCTGCCGCATCCAGCTCGAACAGCTCACTAACACCAGCGCGCTTGGGCACCAGAATGAACCATGGGTAATTGGCATCCTTGCTCAGCAGCAACTGGCACAGTGAAAACTCTCCCAACACCAGCGAATCCTGCTGCAAACGCGAATCGAGGACGAACACGGCATATCTCCTTCAGGCAATACCATCCCGCTTCAGGCGGAAAACAGGCCAGCAAGGATACCTTGCACACTGCCGGTAACACAGCGCTACTTTTCGCACCAAAATGAGGCCACCTGCCCGCCCTCCCCACACTGACCACCCCACAAACGACGCCGGATGAACAAGTTGCGGTAACACCTTGACTCTAATGGCAGGTTTTTAAATTTTAATGATTCTCGATCCCAAAAAACACTCACGCAGCCTTCGTCCCGCATTTACGGCACTTTCCGACCCTCGGTAGCAGGTTTTGTGAAAATTTCATGAACTGTTGCGAATTTTGAGCACGCTTGTTGCATTCCCTTCACGCCAAGTCGGCACGACATCTGCAGTGGCAGCTGTACGCGACAAATAACAACAGCGACATGGGTGACCAGGGAGTTTCCTCAACCGGAATCGGCAATTACCGATTCATTACGGTGACAGGAACAGCGCTGAGGTTATACGGCCCCTGCACCGGGGCGTGATTTGCGACATGGAAATACTTAAAAGCGACACGGTGAAAAAGTTCCGCAAAGAGTGCTTATAGCCATATCGCCAACAACAGTCTGCGTGCTATACATTTTCGCCGACATAACAAGAAAGAGCTGCCCCATATAACTAAAAGACTTGGACGCAGCGGTACTCTTCCTAAAAACCAAAGGAGCAAATCACGATGCGCGTGATGAAGTGGAGCATGATCGCCCTGGCCGTTTCGGCAGGGACCTCGCAGTTGGCAATGGCCTCGGCACAGGACGAGTCCAAAGGTTTCATCGAAGACAGCAAGCTGAGCGTCAAGACCCGCATGCTGTATTTCAGCCGTGACTTCCGCAACAACGAAGGCGGTCAGAGCCGTCGCGAAGAAACCGGCCTGGGCTTCGTCGGCACCTTCGAGTCCGGCTTCACCCAAGGCACCGTGGGTGTAGGTGTCGACGCCATCGGCATGCTCGGCCTGAAACTGGACAGCGGCAAGGGCCGTGCCGGTACCGGCCTGTTCCCGACCGGTTCCGACGGCCGTTCGCAGGATGACTACTCCAAGGGCGGCGGCGCGGTCAAATTCCGCATCTCCGACACCGTGCTGAAAGTGGGTGACCAGTTCACCGCGCTGCCGGTCTTCGCCACCGATGACAGCCGCCTGCTGCCAGAAATCGCCCAGGGCACCCTGATCACCAGCAACGAGATCGAAGGGCTGACCCTGCACGCTGGTCACTTCACCAGCCTGACTGCCCAGGAACAAACCAACCGCGACAGCTTCGGCCTGAAGGAAGCCAACGTGGTCGGCGGCACCTACGCCTTCACCGACAACCTCAGCACCAGCCTGTACTACTCGAAGGTTGAAGACTACTGGCGCAAATACTACGCCAACGTCAACTGGGCGCTGCCAATCTCCGACAATCAAGGCCTGGTGTTCGACTTCAACATCTATGACACCAAGAGCGAAGGCTCTGCCGAGTACCGCGCATTCGATGGCGAGAAGCTGGACAACCGCGCGTTCAGCCTGTCGGGCGCCTACAACATCGGCGCTCACACCTTCACCCTGGCCTACCAGAAAGTCACCGGCGACGGCGACTATGGTTATGGTATCGACGGTGGCGGCACCATCTTCCTGGCCAACTCCGTGGCCCGCTCCGACTTCAACGCCGAAGACGAGAAATCCTGGCAGGCTCGCTACGACCTGAACTTTGCCGAATACGGCATTCCAGGCCTGACCTTCATGACCCGTTATGTACGCGGTTCCGACGCCAACGTCGCCGGCACCACCAACGGCAAAGAATGGGAACGCGACGTCGACATCAAGTACGTGCTGCAGGAAGGCCCGGCGAAAGACCTGAGCTTCCGCGTGCGTCAAGCCACCTACCGTTCTTCCGATGGTGTCTACTACGATTCCCCATCGATCGACGAACTGCGCCTGATCGTGGAGTACCCGCTGAGCATCCTGTAAGCCTGGCTTGCAGTGCCCCGCACCTGAAAAAGCCCGGCAATCACGCCGGGCTTTTTCTTGGCTGACAAGTGTCACGCCCTGGGGCATCCTGTACGCCTTCGTTTCCCCCCCGTACAATGCGGGGCTATTTCAACGTCTTAGGCAATCGACACGGCTAACCATGCGCACCAGTCAATATTTGCTCGCCACCCAGAAAGAAACCCCTGCCGACGCAGTGGTCATCAGCCATCAGCTCATGCTGCGTGCCGGCATGATCCGCAAACTGGCCTCCGGCCTGTACACCTGGCTGCCGATGGGCTTGCGGGTAATGCGCAAGGTCGAAGCCGTGGTGCGTGAGGAAATGAACGCCGCCGGCGCCCTGGAGGTGCTGATGCCGAGCATCCAGCCCGCCGAGCTGTGGCAGGAATCCGGTCGCTGGGAGCAATACGGCCCTGAGCTGCTGCGCCTGAAAGACCGCCACCAGCGTGACTTCTGCGTCGGCCCTACCCACGAAGAAGTGATCACCGACCTGGCCCGTAACGAGCTGTCCAGCTATAAACAGCTGCCGCTCAACCTGTACCAGATCCAGACCAAGTTCCGTGACGAAATCCGCCCGCGCTTCGGCCTGATGCGTGGCCGCGAGTTCATCATGAAGGACGCCTACTCGTTCCATGCCGACCAGGCTTCCCTGCAGGAAACCTACGACCGCATGCACCAGGCGTACACCAATGTGTTCACCCGCCTGGGCCTGGACTTCCGCCCAGTGCAGGCCGATACCGGCTCGATCGGTGGCAGCTACTCGCACGAGTTCCACGTACTGGCCGAGTCCGGCGAAGACGACGTGATCTTCAGCGACAGCTCCGACTACGCCGCCAACATCGAGAAGGCCGAAGCCATCCCGCGTGAAACCGTGCGCCCTGCCCCTACCGAGGAGCTGCGCCTGGTCGACACCCCGAATGCCAAGACCATCGCCCAGTTGGTGGAAAACCACGGCCTGCCGATCGAAAAGACCGTCAAGACCCTGATCGTGCGCGGTGCCGAAGAGGGCAAGCTGATTGCCCTGATCGTCCGTGGCGACCACGAACTGAACGAAATCAAGGCCACCAAGCTGGAACAGGTTGCCGACCCGCTGGTCATGGCCACCGAAGCCGAACTGCGCGACGCCATTGGCGCCGGTGCCGGCTCGCTCGGCCCGCTCAACCTGCCACTGGAAATCATCATCGACCGCTCGGTTGCCCTGATGAGCGACTTCGGCATCGGCGCCAACATCGACGACAAGCACTACTTCGGTGTGAACTGGGAGCGCGATCTGCCGGTGCCACAGGTTGCCGACCTGCGTAACGTGGTCGAAGGCGACCCAAGCCCGGACGGCCAGGGCACCCTGGTGATCAAGCGCGGCATCGAAGTGGGCCACATCTTCCAGCTGGGCACCAAGTACAGCGAGGCGCTGAAGTGCCAGGTGCTGGGCGAGAACGGCAAGCCGGTCGTACTGTCGATGGGTTGCTACGGCATTGGCGTGTCCCGTGTGGTTGCAGCTGCCATCGAGCAGAGCTATGACGACAAGGGCATCATCTGGAACGACGCCCTGGCCCCGTTCCAGATCGCTCTGGTACCGCTGCGCTATGAAACCGAGGTGGTCCGTGAGGCAACCGACAAGCTGTACGCCGAACTGACTGCTGCCGGCTTCGAAGTGCTGCTGGACGACCGCGACAAGAAGACCAGCCCAGGCATCAAGTTTGCCGACATGGAGCTGATCGGCATCCCACACCGCATCGTCGTCAGCGATCGCGGCCTGGCCGAAGGCAACCTGGAGTACAAGCACCGCACCGAGCAGGACGCCCAGGCGTTGCCGCTCAATGAAGTGCTGACCTTCCTGCAGGCCCGCGTTCGCCGCTGATAACCAATGCACGAGTGATCATGTACAAGCGAAGTACCTTTACCCTTGGGGGCGCCCTGCTCGTCAGCGGCTGCGCCAACCAGATGTCCCAGCGCAGCGACCATGAGGAGCGCGTCGAGCGCAAACTGCTCGAGCACACCCTGCAGATCGATGTCGGCGAGCCGAAGGTGATGGAGCTTCCGCAGCGACGTGTGCGCGTGCATGAGCAAAAGCGCTTCGAAGTGACCGAATTCGAAGTGACCCGTCGCTATGACCGCTACACGCCTTACCAACCCTGGCGGGAGATCTACGAGATCCCGCTGGGTGCAGTGGCCGTGGTGGCGGGTGTCGGCGCCAATGTGGTCAACGTCTTCGCCTTGGGCAACCTGCCGCAAAGTATCACCCACGACTGGCTCAGCTATGGCGTGGATGGGCTCAATCCGTTCATGAACGTGCCATCCAACGGCCGCGCCCAGCAGAACCTGGCCGGGATCAGCGAAGTGCAGAAAGGCCAGCGAGAGGAATCCACCAGCCTGCCCTGGAGCGAGCGCCTGGTCGAGGTCAAGGCCGGCAAGATGACCCACGAGCTGACCACGGACCGCAACGGCGTGCTGCGCCTGAACCTGCTCGACAGCCCGTTCTCCGAGCAAAACCTCAACCACGTCGGCACCCTGCACCTGCAAGTACTTGACGAGGACAATGCGGTACGAGGCGATGCCAGCCTGTTGGTCAGCGCTACCCTGCGCAATAAGCTGCTCGAAGCCCATGAGCTGATCTTCGATGACCTCGAAGATGATGATGTCGGCCAGTGGGTGCACCGGGTCAAGCGCCTGTCCGAACTGGGCCTTGAAGAGGAAGCCAGTGAAATGGAACAGAGCCTGATCGAGCTGACCCGCAACGATCCGGAGCTGCAACAGGAGTTCTTGCAGTCGCTGACCAAGGCCACTGGCCGGTTGGTGGCGGATCCAGGCGTGCATTAATAGAAGGGGCTGCATTGCAGCCCCTTTCATTTAGGCGGGAACAGCTCCAGCTGTTCATGTGCGCCCCGCAAGTCACGCAACCTCACCCCTACCCCTAGCAAGCGTACCGGCTTGCCGCCACGGGCGAACGCCTGCCCCAGCAATTGCCGATAACTCTCCAGGTCCCGGCCGGCCCCGGCTTGCTCCATGGTGGTCTGGCTGAAGTCATGGAACTTGACCTTGACGAACGGCTTGTCTGGCCGGTAACTGCTGTCCATTCGAGCGATGCGTTCGTTCAGGCTAGCCAGCAGATCTGGCAGCCGCGCCAAGCAACTGGCCAGGTCTGGCAGGTCGGTGTCGTAGGTATTTTCCACACTCACCGACTGGCGTCGGCTGTCGTTATGCACTGCACGCTCATCGATCCCCCGCGCCAACCCCCACAACCGCTCGCCAAAACTGCCGAACTCGCGCACCAATGCCAGCCGCGACCACTCACGCAACTGCAGGCAGGTTTCGATGCCCAGCCGCGTCAGTTTGTCGGCCGTCACCTTACCCACCCCATGCAACCTGGCCACCGGCAAGGCTGCAACGAACGTTTCCACTTCATTTGGGGTAATCACGAACAGCCCGTTGGGTTTGCGCCAGTCACTGGCGATCTTGGCCAGAAACTTGTTAGGCGCCACGCCAGCCGACACGGTGATATGCAGGGTGCGGGCAACACGCCGGCGTATATCCTCGGCAATGCGCGTTGCGCTGCCCGAATACCACTGGCTGTCGCTGACATCCAGATAGGCTTCGTCCAGGGACAAAGGCTCGATGAGCTCTGTGTAGTCGCGAAAGATCGTGTGGATTTCCCGCGAGGCCTCACGGTAGGCCTCGAAGCGCGGCTTGACGATCAACAGATCGGGGCAGAGCTTCAGCGCATGCCGCGATGACATGGCCGAGCGCACGCCATAGGCACGCGCTTCATAGTTGCAGGTGGCGATTACCCCGCGATGGTCGGGCGAGCCCCCCACCGCCATGGGGCGACCGGCCAGGCGCGGGTCATCACGCATCTCGATCGCAGCGTAGAAACAATCGCAGTCGACGTGGATGATCTTGCGCAAGGACATGGACGACCGTCAGCACTGTAAATTCATACAGATAGTATCGCATGCGCCCTCCTCTGAAACAGCTCACCTGCTTTGCTACACGATAATCGGCCTGAAAGCCCCGCCGTGACTGAGCTGTACACGGATATGAAGCGCTAAGGGTTTGAACAAAAAAGGTTTTTCCAAAACAATTGCTTGACATCAGTGCGTAAATCCGTAGAATTCGATCTCACAGGCGCGGGATGGAGCAGCCTGGTAGCTCGTCGGGCTCATAACCCGAAGGTCGTCGGTTCAAATCCGGCTCCCGCAACCAGATTCGAGAAAAGGCCACTGTTAACGCAGTGGCCTTTTTCTTTGCCCGTTAAAAAGCTTTTCCGAAAAAGCCTCGAAAAATCAAAGCCTAGCGCTTGACATATAAACTATACGCTGTAGAATCCGCCCCACTGACGCGGGATGGAGCAGCCTGGTAGCTCGTCGGGCTCATAACCCGAAGGTCGTCGGTTCAAATCCGGCTCCCGCAACCA
>NZ_JBQENN010000013.1:122355-167337 GCF_052044625.1 Pseudomonas sp. 22515 | reverse complement strand
ATTTCACGCCGGACAGCCGCCTGTTCTAGTGTGGTGTTTTGCAAATACGGCCAATAACTCGCGAGCGATTTTTGCGCTCAAGCAAGGCGTCGCGACGAGTCGTAGCCCAGCTACGGCGAGGAGCGACAACGCCGCATGAGCGCAAAAAGCGCCGCGCGTTATGGTCGTTATTTGTGAAACACCACACTAGGCCAACCGCGCCCGGCGGGCCCGCCAACCCGCCACCAGCGACGGCCCAAGCGCCACCAGCGCCGAACCGAACACCACCGTGACCGCCCCCACATAGCCCAGGGCATTGATGTCCTCGGCATGCACATACTCAGGCCAAACCAACGCCGCCAGCGCCACCGCAACGAAGGTCACCAGCGGGGTCAGCGCCAGCGTGGCACTTACACGTGAGGCCTCCCAGTGCGCCAGTGCTTCGGCAAACGCGCCGTATGCCACCAGGGTATTCAGGCAACAGGCCAGCAGCAGCCAGCCTTGCACCGGGGTCAGTTGCAAGGCCTCCAGCGGGTGCACCCAAGGTGTCAGCAACGCAGCGCAGCTGAGGTAGATCACCATCATCACCTGCTGCGAGTGCCACACGGTCAGCAATTGCTTCTGGCTCAGGGCGTAGAACACCCAGATGCTGGTCGCCAGCAAAATGGTCAACACGCCGGTGGTGTAGGTACCCAGCGAAGTCAGCAGCTCTTCCAGGCGCTGGTTGAAGAACAGGCCAAACCCTGCCAGCAGCACCAACAGGCCCACGCCCTGCCCCACACTGAAGCGCTCGCGGAACACGAACACGCTGGCCACCAGCAACAGCACCGGGCCGATCTGTACCACCAGTTGTGCGGTGCCTGGGCTAAGCAGTTTGAGACCGATCAGGTAGAGCACGTAGTTGCCCATCAGGCCGAGCACGGCCACCAGCACCAGGCCCTTGCCCTTGGGCGCCAGTTTACGCATGGACGGCAAACGCCCCTGAGCCGCCAGCCAGGCGAACAGCAGGCTGCCGGAGACCAGCAGGCGGTACCAGGTGACAGTGATCGGGTCGACCACTTGCAATACCTGCTTGAGCTTGATCGGCAAGATGCCCCAGAGCAGCGCCGTCAGAAGTGCCAGGAACAGCCCATAGCCCCAGCGGCCAGAAGTGGTGTGCATAAAATCCTCGATCAAGCCCGTGGTGGGGGTTGTTGAATTCTACGGGGTTGGAGGACGGGGACGGTGGAGAGTGCCGAGAAAAGAATTCATCAGGTCATTCTTTTGGGGCATGGCTGGGGGGAGGTGTTGCCTGTTCTGGCCCTNAGCGGGTTTACCCGCGAAAGGGCCAGAACAGGCAACATCACCATCGGCTATTTCTTGTGCTTGGCAAACGCCGCCTCAAGCGCCTGGTTGATGGTGCGCACCACCTTCACCCGCGCCCAGCGCTTGTCATTGGCCTCTACCAGCGTCCAAGGGGCAATCTCGCTGCTGGTGCGGTCGACCATGTCGCCCACCGCCTGGGAGTATTCGTCCCACTTGTCGCGGTTGCGCCAGTCATCCTCGGTGATCTTGTAGCGTTTGAACGGAATTTGCTCACGCTCTTCGAAGCGCTCCAGTTGGGTCTGCTGGTCGATCGCCAGCCAGAACTTGACCACCACCACGCCGGCATCCACCAACTGCTCTTCAAAGTCGTTGATCTCGCTGTAGGCACGCATCCAGTCAGCGGGGCTGCAGAAGCCTTCCACCCGCTCCACCAGCACCCGGCCATACCAGGAACGGTCGAAGATGGTGAACTTGCCCCGTGCCGGGATGTGCCGCCAGAACCGCCACAGGTACGGCTGGGCGCGCTCTTCTTCGGTCGGCGCGGCAATCGGCACGATACGGTACTGCCGCGGGTCCAGCGCTGCCGCCACGCGGCGGATGGCGCCCCCCTTGCCGGCGGCGTCGTTACCTTCGAACACCGCCACCAGAGCGTGCCGGCGCATGCGCTTGTCACGCAGCAGGCCGGCCAGACGGGCCTGTTCGGTGATCAACTGTTCCTGATAGTCGGCCTTGTCCAGGCGCAAGGTCATGTCCAGGGCGCCCAGCAGGCTGCGGTCGTCGATGCTGTGGCCCAGCGGGGCCACGTTGCCCTGGTGCTTGCCCTTGGGATTATTGGCCAGCGCGGCTTGCAGGCTTTCCAGCAGAATGCGCCCCACCGCCAGGCTGCGGTAATTCGGGTCTACCCCTTCGATGATGTGCCATGGCGCGTAGTCGCGGCTGGTGCGACGCAGCACGCGCTCACCAAAGCGCACGAAGCGGTCGTAGGTTTGCGACTGCTGCCAATCCAGCGGGCTGATCTTCCAGCTGTGCAGCGGGTCGTCCTTGAGCGATTTCAGCCGTGCCTTCATCTGCTTCTTGGACAGGTGGAACCAGAACTTGATGATCAGCGCACCTTCATCGCACAGCATCTCCTCCAGGCGCTCGGCACCGGTAATGGCCTGATCGAGCACGGCATCCTTGAACACCCCGTGCACCCGTCCCTGCAGCATCTGGCTGTACCAGTTGCCAAAGAACACACCCATCCGCCCCTTGGGTGGCAAGGCCCGCCAATAGCGCCAGGCGGGTGGGCGGGCCAGCTCTTCGTCGGTCTGCTGGTCGAAGGTGAGCACATCGATCATGCGCGGGTCCATCCACTCGTTGAGCAGTTTTACCGTCTCACCCTTGCCGGCGCCTTCAATGCCGTTGATCAGCACGATCACCGGAAACCGCGCCTGCTGCTTGAGTTCGTACTGGGCTTCGAGCAGGGCCTCGCGTAAAGCGGGTACCTCGGCGTCGTAAGCCTCCTTGTCGATGCTGTGGCCGATTTCGGCAGATTCGAACATGCACTGGCTCCTTCAATGGATAAACAAGACTAGCGGATTTCATTTCGGGCTGTGCGGGCCTCTTCACCAGTGAACGCGCTCCCACAGCTCAGCCGGATGGCATAAAATCCCGCCATCCGCTGCAACCGAGCCCACCATGCCCACCCTCCTCCAGCACGCCCAGATCGACTGGGACGACCAGGGCCGCCCCCATTCGCGGCACTATGACGACGTCTATTTCGCAGTCAACGAAGGCATCGAAGAAACCAAGCACGTGTTCCTCGGCCAGACCCGCCTGGCCGAACGTTTTGCCCACCTGGCGCCGCATGCCTGCACGGTGATCGGCGAAACCGGTTTTGGCACAGGCATGAATTTTTTCTGCGCCTGGCAGCTGTTCGACCAGCACGCACACAGCGACGCGCGCCTGCACTTCGTCAGCGTCGAGAAGTACCCCCTCGACCACGCCGACATGGCCCGCGCAGTGCGCCTGTGGCCTGAACTGGCCGCCTATACCGAGCCGCTGCTGGAGCAATACGTGGCGGTGCACCCGGGCTTTCAGCAGTTCACCTTCGCCGGTGGCAGGGTCACCCTGACCCTGTTGATAGGCGATGTGCTGGAACAGCTGCCGCAACTTGATGCGCAGATCGATGTGTGGTTCCTCGACGGCTTCGCCCCCGCCAAGAACCCCGACATGTGGACCCCGGAGCTGTTTGCGCAACTGGCCCGGCTATCGCATCCGGGCACGGTGCTGGGTACCTTCACCACCACCGGCTGGGTACGTCGCAGCCTGGTCGAAGCCGGCTTCGCCATGAAGAAGGTGCCAGGCATCGGCAAGAAGTGGGAGGTGATGAGCGGCGCCTACGTCGGCCCCCTGCCCGGCCCATGCGCGCCTTGGTACGCGCGCCCCGCGGTGACACAGGGGCCGCGCGAGGCGCTGGTGATCGGTGCCGGACTTGCCGGCAGCAGCAGCGCCGCCAGCCTGGCCCGGCGCGGCTGGCAGGTAACCGTGCTGGAGCGCCACGAAGCCCCGGCCCAGGAAGCTTCAGGCAACCCGCAAGGGGTGCTGTACCTCAAGCTGTCTGCCCATGGCACCGCGCTGTCGCAGATGATCCTGTCCGGGTTCGGCTACACCCGGCGTCAGCTGCAGCGCTTGCAGCGTGGCCGTGACTGGGATGCCTGCGGGGTGCTGCAACTGGCCTTCGACAGCAAGGAGGCCGAACGCCAGGGCAAGCTGGCTGCCGCCTTCGACCCCGGCTTGCTGCACTGCCTGGCGCGCGCCGAGGCCGAAGCCATCGCCGGCGTGGCGTTGCCTGGCGGCGGGTTGTTCTACCCCGAAGGTGGCTGGGTGCACCCGCCAGCGCTGTGCCAACAGCAGTTGCAGCACCCTGGTATTCGCGTGGTGACCCACCAGGACGTGCTCGAACTGCGCAAAGTGGATGAGCATTGGCAAGCCTGGGCTGGCGACCAGCTGTTAGCCCGCGCTCCAGTGGTGGTCCTGGCCGGTGCGGCGGATGTGCTGCGCTTCGAACCTTGCGCGCAGTTACCACTCAAGCGCATCCGTGGGCAGATCACCCGCTTGCCGGCCACCGCCAGCAGCCAGGCACTGCGCACCGTGGTGTGCGCGGAAGGCTATGTGGCACCGCCGCGCGAGGGTGAACATACACTGGGCGCCAGTTTTGACTTCCATAGCGAAGACCTTGCACCGACGGTGGCCGAGCACCAGGGCAACCTGGCGCTGCTGGACGAAATTTCCGTCGATCTGGCGCAACGGCTGGCTGTGGCTGAACTGGACCCCGAGCAATTGCAGGGACGTGCTGCGTTCCGTTGCACCAGCCCGGATTACCTGCCGATCGTCGGGCCCATCGCCGACGCGCAGGCGTTTGCCGAAGCCTATGCAGTACTGGGCCGGGATGCGCGGCAAGTACCGGATGTGCCCTGCCCTTGGCTGGGCGGGTTGTATGTGAACAGCGGGCATGGCTCACGCGGGCTGATCACGGCGCCGTTGAGTGGCGAGCTGGTGGCGGCCTGGGTATGTGGCGAACCGCTGCCATTGCCGCGGGCAGTGGCGCAGGCGTGTCATCCGAACCGGTTTGGATTGCGCCGGTTGATCCGGGGGAAATGATTGCATCGGGTTGCCTGCCCGGCCACATATAACCAAACATTCTAAAACTCTCGAAAAGCACATAGGTCAGTTCCTTAAGGTGCCCTAATCCGGGGCATCACCTCCCCAACGGAAAAACCGGTAAGGACTTATGTGCGGATTAGCAGGAGAGTTACGTTTCACCCCCATCGACCAAGCCCCTCGCCCAGCCGACCTGGCTGCGGTAGAGCGCATTACCCATCACCTGGCCCCGCGTGGCCCGGATGCCTGGGGCTTCCATAGCCAAGGCCCGATCGCCCTGGGCCACCGGCGCCTGAAGATCATGGACCTGTCCGACGGCTCGGCGCAGCCGATGGTCGACAATACGCTGGGCCTGTCGCTGGCCTTCAACGGTGCCATCTACAACTTCCCCGAACTGCGCGAGGAATTGCAGGCGCTGGGCTACAGCTTCTGGTCCGACGGCGACACCGAGGTGCTGCTCAAGGGCTACCATGCCTGGGGCGCGGCGCTGCTGCCCAAGCTCAACGGCATGTTTGCCCTGGCCATCTGGGAGCGCGACAACCAGCGCCTGTTCCTGGCCCGCGACCGCCTGGGCGTCAAACCCCTGTACCTGTCGCGCAACGGCGAGCGCCTGCGCTTTGCCTCGACCCTGCCGGCACTGCTCAAGGGCGGCGACATCGACCCGATGCTCGACCCCGTGGCCCTCAACCACTACCTGAACTTCCACGCCGTGGTACCGGCACCGCGCACCCTGCTGGCCAATGTGCAGAAGCTGGAGCCCGGCACCTGGATGCGCATCGACCGCCATGGCGAAGTGGAACGCCAGACCTGGTGGCAGCTGAAGTACGGCCCCAACCCGGACGAGCGTGAACTTGATCTGGAAGGCTGGACCACCCGCGTACTCGACGCCACCCGCGACGCCGTAGCCATCCGCCAGCGGGCAGCCGTCGATGTGGGTGTGTTGCTGTCCGGCGGCGTCGATTCCAGCCTGCTGGTCGGCTTGCTGCGCGAAGTGGGCGTTGACGACCTGTCGACCTTCTCCATCGGCTTTGAAGATGCCGGCGGCGAGCGCGGCGACGAGTTCCAGTATTCGGACCTGATCGCCAAACACTACGGCACCCGTCACCACCAGTTGCGCATTGCCGAACACGAAATCATCGACCAACTGCCGGCCGCCTTCCGCGCCATGAGCGAGCCGATGGTCAGCCACGACTGCATCGCCTTCTACCTGCTGTCGCGGGAAGTGGCCAAACACTGCAAAGGCGTACAGAGCGGCCAGGGTGCCGATGAGCTGTTCGCCGGTTACCACTGGTACCCGCAGGTGGACGGCGCCGACGATGCCTATGCGGCCTACCGTGACGCCTTCTTCGACCGCAGCCACGCCGAATACCGCGACACCGTGCAGGCCCCCTGGCTGCTGGAAACCGACGCTGCCGGCGACTTCGTGCGCGAACACTTCGCGCGCCCCGGCGCACCGGCTGCCGTGGACAAGGCCCTGCGCCTGGACAGCACCGTGATGCTGGTCGACGACCCGGTCAAGCGGGTGGACAACATGACCATGGCCTGGGGCCTGGAGGCACGGACGCCGTTCCTCGATTACCGCCTGGTGGAACTGTCGGCACGCATTCCCGCACGCTTCAAGCTGCCCGACGGCGGCAAGCAGGTGCTCAAGCAGGCAGCGCGACGGGTGATCCCGCATGAGGTGATCGACCGCAAGAAGGGTTACTTCCCGGTACCGGGCCTGAAGCATCTGGAAGGTGCCACCTTGGGCTGGGTACGCGAACTGTTGACCGACCCCAGCCAGGACCGAGGGTTGTTCAACCCGGCCATGCTCGACCGCCTGCTGAGCAACCCACACGGCCAGCTGACGCCATTGCGCGGCTCCAAGCTGTGGCAACTGGCGGCGCTGAACCTGTGGCTGAGCGAACAAGGAATCTGACCGATGAAAGCCCATGAAATCGCTTATGGTCAGCGCCTGCTGCGCGGCCAGGCGCCGTCCTACGAGCGCCTGCAGGCGCGCCTGGCCGGCGACGGCAGCCAGCCCCACGACCAGCCGCGTGCCGTGCACTGCGGCTGGGGCCGGCTGTTGATAGGCCACACCTACCCCGACCCGGCTTCCCTGGCCGAGGATCTGCTCGACGAGCACCCGGGCGAACGCGACATCGCCCTGTACGTGGCCGCACCGCAGCAGGTGCTGGCCCAGGCCCCCCAGCAGCTGTTCCTCGACCCGTCCGACACCCTGCGCCTGTGGTTCACCGACTACCGCCCGGCGCAGCGGGTATTTCGCGGCTTCCGCGTGCGCCGGGCACAGAACCCCGCCGACTGGCAGGCGATCAACACGCTGTACCAGGCGCGCGGGATGCTCCCCGTCGACGCCGCGCTGCTTACCCCCCGGCACTTGGGTGGCCCGGTGTACTGGCTGGCAGAGGACGAAGACAGCGGCGCGATTATCGGCAGCGTCATGGGCCTGAACCACACCAAGGCCTTCGATGACCCCGAGCATGGCAGCAGCCTGTGGTGCCTGGCGGTGGACCCACACTGCACCCGCCCCGGCGTGGGTGAAGTGCTGGTGCGCCACCTGATCGAACACTTCATGAGCCGTGGCCTGGCCTACCTGGACCTGTCAGTGCTGCACGACAACCGCCAGGCCAAGCGCCTTTACCAGAAACTGGGTTTTCGCAACCTGCCCACCTTCGCAGTCAAGCGCAAGAACGGTATCAACGAGCAACTGTTCCTCGGGCCTGGCCCGCAAGCCGACCTCAACCCCTACGCTCGCATCATCGTCGACGAGGCGCTACGCCGGGGCATCGAAGTACAGGTCGATGACGCCGCTGGCGGCCTGTTCACCCTGAGCCTGGGCGGGCGGCGCATTCGCTGCCGGGAATCGCTCAGCGACCTGACCAGTGCCGTGACCATGACCCTGTGCCAGGACAAACGCCTGACCCAGCACGCCCTGCACAACGCCGGGCTGCAGGTGCCCGCGCAACAGCTGGCGGGCAATGCCGATGACAACCTGGCGTTTCTGGAAGAGCATGGCGCGGTGGTGGTCAAGCCGGTCGATGGCGAGCAAGGCCAGGGCGTGGCGGTGAACCTGACCTGCATCGACGACATCACCCGTGCCGTGGCGCATGCCCGCCAGTTCGACAGCCGCGTGCTGCTGGAAAGCTTCCATGCCGGGTTCGACCTGCGCATCGTGGTGATCGGCTACGAGGTGGTGGCCGCGGCCATCCGCCACCCAGCGCAGGTGCTGGGCGACGGTAAGCACAGTGTGCGCCAGTTGATCGAAGCCCAGAGCCGTCGCCGCCAGGCCGCCACCGGTGGCGAAAGCCGCATTCCGCTGGACGACGAAACCGAGCGCACCTTGCGCGCAGCGGGCGTTGGCTATGACGACGTGTTGCCGGCCGGCCAGCGCCTGGCCGTGCGGCGCACGGCCAACCTGCACACCGGCGGCACCCTGGAAGACGTCACCGAACGCCTGCACCCGGTGCTGGCCGATGCTGCCGTGCGGGCGGCACGGGCACTGGAAATTCCGGTGGTTGGGCTGGACTTCATGGTGCGCGATGCCGGGCAGCCGGAGTACGTGATCATCGAGGCCAACGAACGTGCTGGCCTGGCCAACCATGAACCGCAGCCCACGGCCGAGCGCTTTATCGACCTGCTGTTTCCCCATAGCCGGCCGTTGGCCTGACAACTGCTCGGCTTTTTGTGGGAGCGGCCTTGTGTCGCGAATGGGGTGCGAAGCGCCCCTAGGATCTCAGCTTCGCTGCCGACATTGCCGNCCGGGGCCGCTTTGCGGCCCTTTCGCGACACAAGGCCGCTCCCACAAGAACTGCGAAATTTTAACCCGACCGGAGGCCTGGACATGTCCGAACGACTCCCCGAACCCGATCTCGACTACCTCAAACGCGTGCTGCTGGAAATGCTCGCCATCCCCAGCCCCACCGGCTTCACCGACACCATCGTGCGCTACGTGGCCGAGCGCCTTGACGAACTGGGCATCCCCTTCGAGCTGACCCGCCGCGGCACCATCCGCGCCACGCTGAAGGGCCGGCAGACCTCGCCCGACCGCGCCGTCTCTGCCCACCTGGATACCATCGGCGCCAGCGTGCGCCAATTGCAGGACAATGGCCGCCTGGCCTTGGCGCCCGTCGGCTGCTGGTCCAGCCGTTTTGCCGAAGGCAGCCGGGTTAGCGTGTTCACCGATACCGGGGTATTCCGTGGCAGCGTGCTGCCGCTGATGGCCAGCGGGCATGCCTTCAATACCGCCATCGATCAGATGCCGGTGAGCTGGGAGCATGTGGAAGTGCGTCTGGATGCCTACTGCGCCACCCGCGCCGACTGTGAGGCACTGGGTATCAGCATTGGTGACTTCGTGGCCTTCGACCCATTGCCCGAGTTCACCGAAAGCGGCCACATCAGCGCCCGTCACCTGGACGACAAGGCTGGCGTAGCCGCATTGCTGGCGGCATTGAAGGCCGTGGTGGAAAGCGGTCGCCAGCCGCTGATCGACTGCCACCCGCTGTTCACCATCACCGAGGAAACCGGCTCGGGCGCAGCCGGCGCCCTGCCTTGGGATGTCAGCGAGTTCGTCGGCATCGACATTGCCCCGGTGGCGCCCGGCCAGGCGTCCAGCGAGCATGCGGTGAGCGTGGCCATGCAGGACTCGTCGGGGCCTTACGACTACCACCTGTCCCGGCACCTGCTGAAACTGGCCGGCGACCATGACTTGCCGGTACGGCGCGACCTGTTCCGCTACTACTTCAGCGATGCCCATTCGGCGGTGACTGCCGGGCACGATATTCGTACCGCGCTGGTGGCGTTCGGTTGCGATGCCACCCATGGTTACGAGCGCACCCATATCGACAGCCTGGCAGCGCTGAGCCGGTTGTTGTCAGCCTACCTGCTGAGCCCGCCCGTCTTTGCCAGTGACTCGCAGCCCGCCAATGCGTCACTCGAGCGCTTCAGCCACCAGTTGGAGCATGATGCGCAGATGGAGAGCGACACGCGGGTACCGGCCGTGGACAGCCTGGTCGGAAACAAAGGCTAAACGCCCTTGGGGCTGCAAAGCGGCCCCAACACCTCGAATGTTTCGCGTAGCATGCCCATACCTATTTCAGACACCGCCCGACCATGCTGATCCCCTACGACCAATTGCAAGCCGAAACCCTGACCCGCCTGATCGAGGACTTCGTCACCCGCGACGGCACTGACAACGGCGACGACACCCCGCTGGAAACCCGCGTGCTGCGGGTACGCCAGGCATTGGCCAAAGGCCAGGCTTTCATCCTGTTCGACCTGGAAAGCCAGCAATGCCAGTTGCTGGCCAAGCATGATGTGCCCCGCGAGCTGCTCGAATAGCAGGTCAGGCGTCTTCAGGCCTTGCTCTGCTTGGACGCCTTGATGCGCTTGTAAACTTCGGCTCGATGCACCGGCACCTCACGCGGAGCAGCCACACCAAAGCGCACCACGCCGTCCCGGGTCTCTACCACCATGATCCGGATGTCATCGCCAATCACGATGACCTCCCCTACTTCGCGCCCTATTACCAGCATGTTCCGATCCTCCTGCGAAAGGGAAAACCGGAGCCTGCCTCGTAGGTATTCAGCTACTCAATAGCGCCACTACGATTCAGAAGCCTCTTACACTTTTGAGTAACTTCTCCTACAGACCAATCATCGCGACGGGGCTTTTGCCCGCATTTTCACCGCCATTTCGGCCATCTCGTCATACAGCCGCTCAGGGGCCTGGCGTTTCAGTTGCCAGGCCTGGCGCCCTGCCTCATGTGGCAGGATGAGGAACTCGCCTGCAGCGACCTGCTGATGGATATAGTCGGCAATGTCCGCCGCACTGATCGGCGAGCCTTCGAGCAGCTTGCCCACCTGCGCCTTCATCGCCGGGTTCGGGCCGCGGAACGAGTCCAGCAGGTTGGTCTGGAAGAACGACGGGCACACCACGTGCACTGCCACCTCTACCTGACGCAACTCCACCAGCAGGCTTTCAGACAAAGCCAGCACACCTGCCTTGGCCACGTTGTAGTTGCTCATGCCCGGGCCCTGCATCAGTGCGGCCATCGAGGCGACGTTGATAATGCGCCCCTTGCTGCGCTCCAGCAGCGGCAGGAAGGCCTTGCAGCCCTTGACCACGCCCATCAGGTTGACCGCGATCTGCCAGTCCCAGTCTTCCAGTGACAGTTCGGCAAAGAAGCCGCCCGAAGCGACGCCTGCGTTGTTGACGATCACATCGACGCCACCGAACTTCTCTTCGCAGGCCTGGGCAAGGGCCGTCAGCTGGCTGTAGTCGCGCACGTCGCAGCGCTGGACGAAGCCGTCGCCACCGGCCTGGCGAGCCTGCTCCAGCGTTTCGCGCAGGCCGGTTTCGTTGACATCGGCCAATGCCAGGCGCCAGCCCTCACGCGCCCAGCGCAGGGCGATCTCGCGACCGAGGCCGGACCCGGCGCCGGTGATCATGATGCGTTTTTGCATGGTCGCAGGCCTTGTTCTGTCAGGTAGTCCGACGAGTGTAATCAAGGCGTCGCCGTCCGGGAGGATTCATCAGGGCAGTGAATGGGCGGGCATGATTGGGTAGACGGCTGCACGGGGATGGAATCTTTACCAACCCGCACCGGTCCGAATTATCGAGAGGCCAGCATTCTCAGGCTCTTGCCCCCTAATCACGCAAGGACTTTGACATGACCACGATCCTTATCATCATCCTGATTCTGCTGCTGATCGGTGGCTTACCGGTCTTCCCCCACTCGCGCAGCTGGGGCTATGGCCCTTCCGGCATAATCGGCGTGGTGTTGGTGATTCTGTTGGTATTACTGTTGCTTGGGATGATATGACGCGCTGCGGATAGCCACTTCAAACAGTCACGTGAGGTGAATGGCAAGCGGGTCACACCACCCGGTTGCCATTCTACAGGTTCGCATCAAACACCATTGTCACGACGGCCTGATACTCGATACCAGGCAACATGTCCTGTTTCTGGGTGTGGCCGCGAGGGTATACATGGAAATGCAACTGCCCTTCGCTGCCGGTCACACCCTCTGGCGGGACTTCCAGGCTCATGGCGTTCTCAGCTCCGCCAAAGGACATGGCCTGCCGATAGAGCGAACGGCCATTGTAGGAAACCCCTGGCAAGGTCATGGCCAGGTACAGCGGTATGCCATGGCCCTTGGCCGACCGTAGATTGCACGTGCTATCCAGCCCGGTGCTGCACAGCGCCCAGACGTTGAATGGCCCACTGGCAGTCAGGCTGAAGCCCACGTCTTTTTCCAGTTTCTCTGCCACACCCCGCCCTCGGCTCCCATGCCCGTGCGCCTGCTGCGGCACCAGGACCACCTGCTCGGAACCCGGCTCAAAACGCACCTCAAGGTCATGCACCACCTCCAGTTCGACGTTGATCGCCACTGAATCGGCCGTGAGCCCAGCGACTGTTCGGCTCGAGCCCAGGCCTATATCCCTGTCGGGGCCTATCGAATAGACCACGCGCCCTCGGTACACGCCCGACTTCAAGCTCGCCGGCACAGGCGTCTTCAGCTTGTAGCCCAGCGTAAGGTGACTCACATGGTAAGTGGTCGCATTCGCCGCATTGACGTTGGCCCAGCACCCGTTGCTGGCTGGCGACCACAGAAACAGGCGATGCGCCGCGCTCGCCAACGCAACCTGGCAACCACTCGAGTCCAGGCCCGTGCGCGCCGCAAGCGTCGGTGCCCCATCGTCCGAAGCTACCGCGCCGCCCAGGTGGGTAATGGCAAAGTCCATGCTGACTTGCTCGCCGGTCTTGTCACGGACCATCAGTAGCGCAGTTGGCTGGACAGGGGCCGAGAGGTAGAAGCCATCGGTGCCTTCGCCATCGACTGTTTTCGAGTATTCGACCCCCACATCCAGCAAATCCTGCAACGGATCGCCACAAAGCTGCGGCAACTGAGTACAGACAGGTGACGACCGGGGTGTCAGGTTTTCAAATTGCCGGGTCTCGCCGCGGTAACGCAGCTTGAGCGTAATGTCGGCCGCTTGCGCCCACGACGAACCCAACACGCCCGACAGCAGTACCAGCATTGCACACTTGCGAAACATGCCTCTACCTCTCACTCTGCCTTGAAGTTCATGGCTTTGCGCGCATCGCCTTCCACCAGTTCGAAGCGATATTCAAGCCCGGGCTTCTCGACGAATTCGCGCGTACGCCCGGGGCGAAGATGGTACTTGGCCGGAGGATCACACTCGTCCTGGACCAACACACAGGCCTCGACGTTGTCGAGCAGCACCGTTGCATTGCCCTCGTTGCGCACGGTCCATTTCCCACCGACGCGCTCGATCGAGGTCTGGTACCGCGTGGCAGCAGGCTTGGTAATCAAAATGGTGCCGTAGCCGGCCAGAAACTGCACACCGGCACTGAGTTCTTTGCGGTAAGCGTCAAGCTCCGTTTTATCCAGTGCGAAGCTGTCATCCTGTTCCGGCACCACCGGGACGAAGCGCAGCCGGTAGTAACGCTCCTGGTTCCGTTCACCGCGATACAGCAACCGCACGGCCTGCATGCCGCGTGCCGGGATGATCATCCGCGCCGGGCTGGCAACAACGCTGCGCTGGTCGAAGGGCAGCTCATCGATGTCCACCTCACGGGGTTCTGCCTGGCCGTCGTAGACCAACTCCACCACGCTGACTTTGACGAAGGCGGTACTGTCCCCCCGGTTGTAGACGCGTTTGGCATAGGTGCCCTTGCCAGGCTCGAGGTAGTCGTAGAGCGTGCCAACATCCAACTGTGGCCCGGCCTGGGCAAACCACGGCAACATCAGCGCAACGAACAACAAGGGTGACAAGTGAAATGTGAACCTGTGCATCTTCAACCTCTGTTTACTCAACATCCAATCCATCGACCCGGGAATCGGGCCCTCTACAGCGTCATGCCGAAAGCCGGCTCAGCCCACACTGGGCACACACCGCTGATCACCCACGATCAGCAGGTCATCCTCGCGATCAAAGTTGTCCGGCGTTAATGTCAGAAGGCAGTTGCCTGCCGTGCCATGGCGAATTTCCAGGGTGGGCCGTGACTCACTCATTTCCACGTTGAAATAGCCATCCGCCTCGACAACCGTGCGCCCGGCGTCATTGACCACATGCGCGCCGTGCAGTGGCTGGCCTTGCCCGTCGAGCAGCCGGCCAAACACAGTCACCGTTCGCATGACTTTCACTGCGTGGTACCCCACCCCACCGCGGTTGAGGTGATAGTCCACAGCGAGGGGTTGGATCTGTGCTGGCGGCACGTCCTTCGTGTCGAAGTCGAAACGCACATGGCCAGATTTGAACGCCGTCACCGGCACGATATTGCGCCCGGGGTGCAGCACTGCACTCATGCCCTGGCCATCGTTGGCGCGCAGCTTCACACCGTGCAGATCGCTTTCGACATCGATGATCAAGCCGGCTTCGAGCGGCAGGTTGCTGCCCCCCATGGCCAGCTTCCCGGCGCCCAGCGCCAGGGTGCTTTCCAGGTTGAGGCCACCGCTGAGGTTATTGTTGAAAGAGGAACTCTGGGCATAGGCATCGCCCTGCAGCGCCTGGCTATGGAACCGCCCATTGGCCGCCAGGCTGGTGCCATAGCCGTCGAGCGTCGCGCTGCCCCCCAGGCTGTGCACGGGGCCCAGGTCGACGTTCTGCCGATACCACAGCGAAGCGTAGGGGTCATTACCCCCCTCACGCGAGGCGCGGCTACCCACATCGACGCCAAGCTGCCTGCCATCGCGCTCAAGCTTCATGCTTACAGCAACGTTGACGCCGCGGCTGCGGACACCGGCGCTGCTGCGCGTTCCAGGCCTGTCGAAAAGTGACAGGCGAACACTGCTCTGATGCCCCCGCAGTTTCCCGTAGAACGCCCAGCTCAGGTCGGCACCCAGGCCGCTTGCCGAGCCCGCACTGTGTTCCAGGCGCAGCGTCGCTGAACTGCGCGAGGTTACCCGCTGGTTGATCGAAAAGGCGGTGCGGCTGCGCACTTGACGCTGTGAAGTATCGTCGCGACCGTTACTGCCAGGCTCCAGCCAGGTCTGGTTGTGGCTCAGCAACAACGAGCCCCAAGGGTGGGTATAGGTCAACTGCAGATCGCCGCCGTTGCCCAGGCCCTGGGTCTGATTGAGGCTGGCGTAAAGCTTGAACCGTTCATGCACGTCCCAGTCCAGCGAGGTACCCAACTGCAGGTCAGCATCGACCTGTTGCACTGACAACCCCAGCACCGCAGAAGGATGCATCAGGTAGTTGGAAAGGGCACCGAACACCGGGCTCTGTTCACGATTGCCATCCGAGTTGCTCAGCAGCTCGACCTGCTGGCCCAGGTACAGGTTGTAGCGCCAGCGGTTATCCATGTTCTGCCACCGGCTGGGCTTGTAGATGGACACTTCGCTGCGCGAGGTCTCCAGGCCGTCTTCGAGCAAACGCAGTTCCACATCGTAGATGCCGCCGGGCAATACCCGCGTGTCGATCGCCTGCAAACCCGGCTGTACCGGCTGACTGTTGATCAGCGAGCCATTGCGGTAGATCTCCACGATACCGGGGCGGTTCGGCGTGACATAGACGGGGACAGCGCTGGCCTGGCCATTGTCGACCAGCAGGCTGTCACTGCTGCCCAGCATCAAGCCAAGCGTGCTATCAGGGCGGCGCCCGAGTAGCGCAGGCTGGCGCACCAGGCCTTGTGAGTCAGTGGAGAAGTAACCCAGCCGAAAGAAATGCGCTTCATGCAGGCTCTGCGCGTAAAGCTGGTTCATGCGGTAACGCATATCGCCTTGCTCAGCTGGGGTGCGTTCCACGCGTGCATCGGCAAGCGTCGTCCAGTTATGCAGGTTGCCCTGACCGAGCAGGCCGATTCTGCCCGTGGTCTGATTGCCATCATTGACCAGGTTGAGCTGGTTACGCAGCAGCAACCCCGCGTCGCTCTGCTCCGGAAGGTGGTGGAAGAGCGCGTCCTGCTCCCGCTTCTCGGCATTGGATGTAAGCAGTGACAACTGGGAATTGGCTAGGCTGTAATGGATAGCCTGCAACCCGTCCGGGCAGTTTTGCAGGCAGTCGCCCAGCATGCGCCCGCCCTCCAGGCGCTGTTGCCATAACTGCCTGAGTGTGGCTGGCTCTGCGCTCTGCTCAGTGTCGGTAAACGCCAGCAACTGCACACGGTTATCACGGCTCAGCACCACCATGGCATCGCCGAGGTAGCGCTGATCCAGTTCCACTCGCACGGCAAGTGGCACATCGAAAAAGTGCGCCTCGAAGTCTTCAGGCAAACGCCCGAATGTATTCAGGTCAATGGCACTGGACGCGCGCTCGGCCAACACTTCGAGGGGCAAAAGGCAGGCAGCACCCAGCAGCCAGACAGCGAGTGCACGGCCGGGTGCAGCAAACTGGAACATGATTCAATCCACTTCAACACCTGCCCCTACACTGGTAAATATCCAGTAAGCTGAGGCAGGCGGCACTGCTTCAATCAAAGGCTGGTGGAGGAAGTCTCAAACAACACGCTCACTGTCCCGGCATACTCACCCTTTACATAACCTTTCTCAGGCTTTATGGCGTTAAACGTAATGGGAAGATCGTTGCCGACTTTAGCATCTTCCGCGCTCATGACCTCCGTGGGCGTCAACGCCAACTTTTTACCCCCAACAGAGATGACAAGATCAATCCTCTGGTCGGTTTGTGGGTCTTGCAGCGCCGCTGTGTTCAGCAGGTGGGCCTGAATAGCGCCGACATCACTCTGTGCCGTGAACTTTTCATTGACCGCCTTGAAGTCTTCGCGCTCCGGTTCATATTCAAGGGTCACGCCTTTCTCCAGCCAGTCCCCTACGGGGGCCACTGAAAAATCATTCCCGGGAATGATCGCCGTCACTGAAATATTCTGGCTGATCGGCTCAGGGGCGGACGCGACAGCGGCACCGGCAAACAATGCAAGGAACGGGACAGCCAATACATAGGGTTTCACATCAAACTTCCTTTAACGGTTGCACATAAAATAGCGGGCACCCGGGGGCACCCGAATGAAATTGCGGTTCAGGGCGCCCCTGTTTCAAACATCAAGGTGGCTTGCGTGACGTAGGTGCCGGGCATGCGAGTCGACGACGCTTCCGCCATCGGATAGAACCTGAATTGAATGTTTTTTCCCTGAGCGGCTTCAGCAGCACTGACGATTTCAACCGGTGCTGTGCCCATTTTTTTGCGATTCAACATGATGTGGTATCGACGGGGCGCTTCTGCACCGCCTACCCGGGTGAACCGATAATCCGAACGGTCTGTTTTCGCGTAAATTGGGCCGTAGGTACTTTTTACAAACACCTCTTTTTCAATTTGCTTGAAGACGCCCCGGTCCGGGTCATATTCAGCCTGAAGTACGCCCTCCCACCAACTGTCAACCGAGCTCACCTGAAACTCTGGTACCGACACGACAGCCTGGACACTGATATCCTGCGGTATTTCCTTCGCCCCGGCAGCGCCCGCCACGCCAAGGAGAGCGAAGGTGATCAAACAGCGTAAATTCATTGAACATTCCCCAAATGTGCCGGCATCTATAGAGCCCTTACGACATGAGGAAACTTTATGGGCAGAGCCTCACTCTGTATGTAGGTTGTTTCTGACGGCATAAAATAAAAACGCCCCGACAGGCGGGGCGTTTTTCAGTGCAGGGGATTGACGTTAGTGCGAGACCGCCCCGCTGGCACCCAGGCCAGTCTGCGAACGCACGAACTGCGGGAAGAACAGCGCGCGCTCATCCTCAGCCGCCTTGGACTTGTCGGTGACCGAGAAGAACCAGATGCTGACGAAGGCAATGGCCATCGAGAACAGCGCCGGGTACTCGTACGGGTAGATGGCCTTCTCGTGGCCGAGAATCTGTACCCAGATGGTCGGGCCAAGGATCATCAGCGTCACCGCACTCACCAGGCCCAGCCAGCCGCCGATCATGGCGCCGCGGGTGGTCAGCTTCTTCCAGTACATCGAAAGCAGCAGTACCGGGAAGTTGCAGCTGGCCGCAATGGAGAACGCCAGGCCGACCATGAAGGCGATGTTCTGCTTCTCGAACAGAATCCCCAGGCCGATCGCCAGCACACCCAGGGCAACAGTGGTGATCTTCGATACGCGGATCTCGTCCTTGTCGTTGGCTTTGCCCTTGCGCCAGACGCTGGCGTACAGGTCGTGGGACACCGCCGAGGCACCGGCCAGGGTCAGGCCAGCCACCACCGCCAGGATGGTGGCAAAGGCCACCGCCGAGATGAAGCCGAGGAACACACTGCCACCCACCGCATTGGCCAGGTGCACCGCAGCCATGTTGTTGCCACCCAGCAGAGCGCCTGCGGCGTCCTTGAATTCCGGGTTGGTGCTAACCAGCAGGATTGCGCCAAAGCCAATGATGAAGGTGAGGATGTAGAAGTAGCCGATGAAGCCGGTGGCATACAGCACGCTCTTGCGCGCTTCCTTGGCGTCACTGACGGTGAAGAAGCGCATCAGGATGTGCGGCAGGCCGGCAGTACCGAACATCAGTGCCAGGCCCAGGGAGAATGCCGAGATCGGGTCCTTGACCAGGCCGCCAGGGCTCATGATCGCCTCGCCCTTGGCGTGTACCTTGATGGCTTCGGAGAACAGCGTGTTGAAGTCAAAGCCCACGTGCTTCATGACCATCAGCGCCATGAAACTGGCACCGGACAGCAGCAGTACAGCCTTGATGATCTGTACCCAGGTGGTGGCCAGCATGCCGCCGAACAGCACGTACAGGCACATCAGGATACCCACCAGGATCACCGCCACATGGTAGTCCAGACCGAACAGCAGCTCGATCAGCTTGCCGGCGCCGACCATCTGCGCGATCAGGTAGAACGCCACCACCACCAGCGAACCGGAGGCCGACAGGGTGCGAATTTCCTTTTGCCCGAGGCGGTACGAGGCCACGTCGGCAAAAGTGTACTTGCCCAGGTTGCGCAGGCGTTCGGCGATCAGGAAAAGAATGATCGGCCAGCCAACCAGGAAGCCGATCGAGTAGATCAGGCCGTCATAACCCGAGGTGAACACCAGCGCGGAAATACCCAGGAACGAGGCGGCCGACATGTAGTCGCCAGCAATCGCCAGGCCGTTCTGGAAGCCGGTGATCTTGCCGCCGGCAGCGTAGTAGTCCGATGCCGACTTGTTGCGTTTGGAGGCCCAGTAGGTGATGCCGAGGGTGAAGGCGACGAAGGCCACGAACATGGCGATGGCGGAAACGTTCAGCGGTTGTTTCTGCACCTCGCCGGTCAGGGCATCGGCGGCCCACACGGCGGGTGCGAAGGCTCCGCAGGCCAATACGGCCAGGGCTTTGGTTTGGCGAATCATTGTTGCGCCTCCTTCAGGATTTCCTTGTTCAGCTCATCGAATTCGCCGTTGGCGCGGCGCACGTAGATGGCGGTCAGGACGAATGCCGAAACGATCAGGCCGACGCCCAGGGGAATGCCCCAGGTAATCGATGACTCAGGGCTGAGCTTGGCGCCCAGCAAATGAGGACCGTAGGCGATCAGGAGGATGAAGGCGCAGTACAGGCCGAGCATGATCGCCGAGAGAATCCAGGCGAACCGTTCGCGTTTGGTAACCAGCTCCTTGAAACGGGGGCTGTTTTGTATCGAGAGGTAAATGCTGTCGTTCATTGTTTTTGTCCTAGCAGCACAGATACGGGATGGAACCCACACCCTTACTTTATGCTGCCGATGGACGCCAACCAGACGACCTTAGTCTTAGATGCAACGGTGTTTTACCGATTGCGTAACAAAGTGATGAGCCGTTCGCGGGTTTACCCGCTCCTGTAGGAGCGGGCAAACCCGCGAAGAAACCCTATGGGCCCTGGAAGGTGATTACTTGCCAGTCCACTCCTTCACACGATCAGGGTGCTTGGCAACCCAGTCCTTGGCGGCCGCTTCAGGCTTGGCCCCTTCCTGAATCGCCAGCATCACCTCGCCAATCTCGTCCTTGGACTGCCAGTTGAACTTCTTCAGGAACTCCGCCACTTCCGGTGCCTTGGTGGCCAGTTCCTTGCTGCCGATGCTGTTCACGGTTTCTGCCGCGCCGTATACGCCTTTCGGGTCTTCGAGGAACTTCAGCTTCCACTTGGCGAACATCCAGTGCGGAACCCAACCGGTCACCGCAATCGACTGCTGCTTGGCATAGGCACGGCCCAGTTCCGCCGTCATCGCCGCACCCGAGCTGGCCTGCAACTTGTAACTGGTCAGGCCATAGTCCTTGATCGCCTGGTCGGTCTTGAGCATCACACCGGAGCCTGCGTCGATGCCGACAATCCTGTCCTTGAAGCTGTTATCGGTCTTGAGGTCGGCAATGCTCACTGCCTTGACGTACTCGGGGACGATCAGGCCGATCTTGGCATCCTTGAAGTTCGGGCCGTAGTCGACCACGTTGTCCTTGTTCTTGGCCCAGTACTCACCATGGGTCACCGGCAACCAGGCCGACAACATGGCATCGAGCTTGCCAGTTGCCACACCCTGCCACATGATCCCCGTGGCCACGGCCTGCAACTTCACGTCATAGCCGAGTTTTTGCTTGATTACTTCGGCGGCCACGTTGGTGGTCGCCACGCTGTCGGCCCAACCATCCACGTAACCAATGCTTACTTCTTTGGCCATAGCCTGTGCAGCGCTCATGGCCATTACCAGGGCGGTGCCCACGCCCAGGAAACGTCGCATTTTCTTCAAAGTTGCCATCAAAGCATCCCCTCGTCAGGTCTTGGAGATTGCATCATCTTCCTGCAACACAAGTCGACCTGATCCAGCTGCGACCTGCACCCGCCCCATATGCGACAGCACTATGCCATTAGCGCCATCGGCCTACCTCGGCCTGCGCGATCCTTGCATGCCAAAGGTTTGGCGCCGGGCTACTATCTAACCTTTTGTGCCAGACGATGGACCGCCACATGCCCAGTTGTAGCCGCTTGTCATTGCCGTTGTACCTGCTTGCCTGCCTGCTGGCCCTGCTCGGGCTGGGGGGGCTCTGGTACGGGCTGGGCAAGCCTGTGCACCTGCCCGATGCGGCCAGCCCTGCGCACAAGCTGCAATGCGCTTCGTACACGCCGTTCGACAAAGACCAGTCGCCTTACGACCAGCCGTTTCGCCTGCGCCCAGCGCGGATGGACGCCGACCTGGCGTTACTGGCCGAGCGGTTCCAGTGCATCCGTACCTACTCCATGAGCGGTCTTGAGGCAATCCCCGCGCTGGCGCGCAAGCATGGGCTGAAGGTAATGCTGGGCGCCTGGGTGAACGCTCACCCGGCCGACACCGAGAAGGAAATCAGCTTGCTGATCGCTGCTGCCAACGCCAACCCGGACGTGGTCAGCGCGGTGATCGTCGGCAATGAGACACTGTTGCGCAAGGAGGTGACCGGTGCCCACCTGGCCAAATTGATCGCGCGGGTGAAGCGCCAGGTCAAGGTGCCCGTAACCTACGCCGATGTCTGGGAGTTCTGGCTGCAGCACCCGCAGGTGGCCCCGGCCGTGGATTTCCTGACCATCCATCTGCTGCCCTACTGGGAGGACGACCCGCGTGGCATCGACGATGCCTTGGCCCACGTTGCCGATGTGCGCCGGGTGTTCGGCACACGCTTCGCGCCCAAGGACATACTGATTGGCGAAACCGGCTGGCCCAGCGAAGGCCGCCAACGCGAAACGGCGGTGCCCAGCCGGGTCAATGAGGCGCGCTTCATCCGTGGCTTCGTGGCCATGGCCGAGCGCAATGGCTGGCACTACAACCTGATCGAAGCCTTCGATCAGCCCTGGAAACGCGCCAATGAGGGCGCAGTGGGTGGTTACTGGGGGCTATACGACGCGGACCGGCAGGACAAGGGCGTGCTCGAAGGGCCCGTGAGCAACCTGCATGACTGGCCGCAGTGGTTGCTGGCCAGCACCGTGCTGATGGTGATCATGCTGGTGCTGGCCGGGCGCCCCGCTACCCCGATGGCCGCCTTGCTGCTGCCACTGCTGGCAGCGTTTGGCGCCGCTTGCCTGGGCCTGTGGGGCGAGTTGATGCGTACCCATGCGCGCTTTGCCGGGGAATGGTTGTGGGCACTGATGCTGGCCGGGCTGAACCTGCTGGTACTGGCCCACGCGCTGTTGGCGCTGGCGCGGCGGGCCGGCTGGCGTGAGCGCTTGTTCGCCTGGCTGCAGGTGCGAGCCGGCTGGCTGTTGCTGGCGGCGGGCTTTGCTGCGGCGGTAAGCATGCTGGCAATGGTGTTCGACCCGCGATACCGCAGCTTCCCCAGCGCGGCGCTGGCGTTGCCGGCGCTGGTGTATGTGCTGTGGCCGGTGCGGGCGCGGCGGGCGGAGGTAGCGTTGCTGGCGTTCATCGTCGGCGCCGGGGTGGCGCCGCAGTTGTTCGTGGAAGGTCTGGAGAACCAGCAAGCCTGGGGCTGGGCGGTGGTGAGTGTGCTGATGACGGCGGCGTTGTGGCGAAGCTTGCGGATGCGACAGGCTTGATACTGCATATCCCTCGAGCCCGGCGCGTACCTTGTGTGAGCAAGACAGTTGCTCCTACAAGGTACGCGCAGCTGCTTACAATGGGGGTTGCCTGACCAGGCGCAACCCCGCCAGTACCAGCGCAAACACCGCAATGCTGGCGGTGTACAGCACCAGCGCTGGCACCGCGAACACCAGTGCCAACACTGCCAGCCACCAGCCGGCACGCGCGGAAACGAACTGGGCCAGTAGCGCCAGGCCCAATCCGCCCCAGGCCATGACTTGATGGTGAATGCCCAACCCCAGCAGCGAACGCACCTCGCACTGCCAGTTCGCCGTCGGCACTGCGCACAGCCCTACCCACTGGCCATCCTCCATCAGGCCGTAACGCACACCATAGCTGGCCGCGAGCCAAAGCCCGAGAAACAGCACCAGCAGCACCGTCGGCAGCGAACGAGACATCCTGTTCTCCAATAGCGGTAATCGAAAGCATCCATGATCGCTTATGCCCGTTTCTAAGGCAAAATCACACCCCGGCAGCTATGTTGCAGATAGCAAGTACGCCAAAGGCCACCGCAGCGGGCAACTTTGCCCGCCTGGCTGTGGTCCTAGCCTGCACACTGCTCGACCTTGCGTTCTTTTGGGGGATTACATGCTTCGATCTTTGCGCCTCGCTGCCCTGCTCGGCAGCTTGCTCATGGCTGTGGCCGCTTCAGCGCGGGATATCGACGCTGCCAGCTATGGCTACCCTCTTACCAACCCGTTCGAGGCCACCATCGCCACCACGCCGCCGGACAAGCGCCCTGAGCTGCCCAGCGACGATGACATCAATCAGTCCGACTACAGCCTGAACTTGCGCCCGGAACGTGAGTTCACGTTGCCCGACAACTTCTGGGCAGTGAAGAAGCTCAAGTACCGCCTGGCCCGCCAGGATCGCGAAGCGCCGCTGATCTTCATCATCGCCGGCACCGGTGCGCCCTACAGCAGCAGCATCAATGAATACCTGAAAAAGCTGTTCTACCAGGCCGGCTTCCACGTGGTGCAACTGTCATCGCCCACCAGCTATGATTTCATGAGTGCAGCCTCGCGCTTTGCTACCCCCGGCATCAGCCAGGAAGACGCCGAAGACATGTACCGGGTCATGCAGGCCGTGCGCGCCCAGCATCCTCGCCTGCCGATCAGTGATTTCTACCTCACCGGTTACAGCCTGGGTGCGCTCGACGCCGCCTTCGTCAGCCACCTGGACGAAACCCGCCGCAGCTTCAACTTCAAGCGTGTGCTGCTGCTCAACCCACCGGTCAACCTCTACACCTCGATCAACAACCTCGACAAGCTGGTGCAAACCCAGGTCAAGGGCATCGACCGCAGCACCACGTTCTACGAGCTGATGCTGGAAAAACTCACCCGCTACTTCCAGGACAAGGGCTACATCGACCTGAACGACGCCCTGCTGTACGACTTCCAGCAGTCGCGCCAGCACCTGTCCAACGAGCAGATGGCCATGCTGATCGGCACTTCGTTCCGCTTCTCGGCAGCCGACATCGCCTTCACGTCCGACCTGATCAACCGCCGTGGCCTGATCATTCCGCCGAAGTTCCCGATCACCGAAGGCAGTAGCCTCACGCCGTTCTTCAAGCGCGCCCTGCAGTGCGACTTCGACTGCTACATGACCGAACAGGTGATTCCGATGTGGCGCGCCCGCACCGACGGCAACAGCATCCTGCAGTTGGTCAACCAGGTCAGCCTGTATGCCCTGGAAGACTACCTGCGCAGCAGTGACAAGATCGCTGTGATGCACAACGCCGACGACGTCATTCTCGGCCCGGGCGACATTGGCTTCCTGCGCAAGGTGTTCGGCGAACGGCTGACCCTCTACCCCCATGGCGGCCATTGCGGCAACCTCAACTACCGCGTCAACAGTGACGCCATGCTGGAGTTCTTCCGTGGTTAACAAACTCCTCTTCGCCACTGCCCTGCTTGCCGCTGGCCACACCCTGGCCGCCGAAACCGCACCCAGAGCCAGCGTGGTCGAGGCCGACCCGCAGGTGATCGGCACGGCGCCACTGGCGCCCGAAGCCGATGGCTTCCTCGACCCGCTGCGTGAGCTGAAATTCAACCCGGGGCTGGACCAGCGCGAGTTCGAGCGCTCAACCCTGCAGGCGCTCAACGTGTACGACCCGCTGGAGTCGATCAACCGGCGCATCTACCACTTCAACTACCGATTGGACCAATGGGTGCTGCTGCCGCTGGTGAATGGCTATCAGTATGTAACCCCAAAGTTCGTGCGCACGGGGGTGAGCAACTTCTTCAACAACCTTGGCGATGTGCCGAACCTGTTCAACAGCGTGTTGCAGCTCAAAGCCAAGCGCTCGGCAGAAATCACTGCGCGACTGATGTTCAACACGATTATCGGCGTGGGTGGGCTGTGGGACCCGGCGACCAGCATGGGCCTGCCGCGCCAGAGCGAGGACTTTGGCCAGACCCTGGGCTTCTATGGCGTGCCGGATGGGCCGTACCTGATGCTGCCGGTGCTAGGCCCATCGAACCTGCGCGATACCACCGGGCTGGTGGTGGACTATGCGGGAGAGCAGGCGGTCAACTACCTGAACGTGGCCGAAGCCAGCACCGATCACCCGGAAATCTTCGCCCTGCGTGTGGTGGACAAGCGCTACACCACCAACTTCCGTTACGGCCAGCTGAATTCGCCGTTCGAATATGAAAAGGTGCGGTATGTGTATACCCAGGCGCGCAAGTTGCAGATAGCCGAGTAAGGCTGCTGCGGCCCTTTCGCGGGTGAACCCGCGCCTACACAGGTATTGGCGCAACCCCTCGTCGCGAAAGGGCCCGCACAGGCAACATCAAATCCCCAGGAATTCGCAAAGCTCGCGCTTCTTGGCGAGGGCATCGCGCCGCCCCAGCTCGATCAGTTCACTGCAATAGCTGGCCTCGAACAGCAAATAGCTCAACACCCCCGCCCCGCTGGTGCGCGTCGCCCCCGGCCCCCGTAAGAACAGGCGTAACGCCGCCGGCAACTCGCGGCGGTGCCGAGCGGCAATCTCATCCAGCGGCTGGCTGGGCGCCACCACCAGCACGTCGATCGGTGCCAGCCCCAGGCGCCGGGCATCCAGGTGCGCCGGCAACAGCCCGCTCAAGTGGTTGAGGCGCTGCAGCAGTTCGATATCGCCTTCCAGGCTGTCAATGAACGTACTGTTGAGCAGGTGCCCGCCGATCTGCGCCAGGCTCGGCTGCTGCCCGCTGAACACGCGCTGGGGCGGCACCGGTGGCGCTGGCCGCTGCGGGTTTCCGCTGACCCCGACCACCAGCACCCGGCTGGCGCCCAGGTGCAAGGCCGGGCTGATCGGCGCCGACTGGCGCACTGCACCGTCGCCGTAATACTCGCCGCCCAGTTGCACCGGGGCGAACAACAGCGGGATCGCCGCACTGGCCAGTAGGTGGTCGATGGTCAACGGTGCGGGTACGCCGATACGCCGGTGGCGCAGCCAGGCCTCGATGGTGCCACGGCCCTGGTAGAAGGTCACCGCCTGGCCAGACTCGTAGCCAAAGGCGGTCACTGCCACGGCGCGCAATTGCTCGGCGGCCAAGGCGTGGCCGATGCCATCCAGGTTCAGGTGCGTTTGCAACAGGCTGCGCAAAGGGCTGCTGTCGAGCAACGCCACGGGGGCCTGGCCGCCCAGCCCCAGCAGGCTGTGGCCGACGAAGCGGCTGGCCTGGCGCACGACCCCGGGCCAGTCGCTGCGGATGACCAGATGGCTGCGGAAGTTCTGCCAGAAGGCAGTGAGCCGTTGCACGGCCTCATTGAAGTGCACGGCACCACTGGCCAGGGTGACGGCGTTGATGGCCCCGGCGGAGGTGCCGACAATGACCGGGAACGGGTTGTGCGCGCCGGCGGGCAGCAACTCGGCGATGCCCGCCAGCACGCCGACCTGGTAGGCAGCGCGGGCGCCGCCGCCAGAAAGGATGAGACCGGTTACCGGGGGTGGAGCCATGGAGTCCTTCCTGGGGTCAAGGTGCTTTCATGCCCGGCCTCTTCGCGGGTGGCCCCGCTCCCACAGGGCCCCGCAATATGCAGAACCTGTGGTAATCCTGCAGGAGCGGGTTTACCCGCGAAGAGGCCAGGCCTGCTTACAAGGTTCAGCGCTTTTTCTTGTCATACAGCCGCGGCGCCCCTTCGGGCCGCGACTTGAACCGCCGGTGCGCCCACAGGTATTGCTCGGGGCACTCGCGCAACACACGTTCAACCCACTGGTTGATGCGCAGGCAGTCGGCTTCCTCGCTCTCGCCGGGGAAGTCCGCCAGCGGCGGGTGGATGACCAGACGATAGCCGCTGCCATCCTCCAGGCGCTTCTGGGTGAACGGAATCACCTGCGCCTTGCCCAGCCGGGCAAACTTGGTGGTAGCGGTGACCGTCGCTGCGGGGATGCCAAACAACGGTACGAAGAGGCTCTGTTTGGCGCCGTAGTCCTGGTCCGGTGCGTACCAGATCGCCCGGCCCGAACGCAGCAGTTTGAGCATGCCACGCACGTCCTCGCGCTCCACCGCCAGCGAATCAAGGTTGTGACGCTCGCGGCCGCTGCGCTGGATGAAGTCGAACAGTGCATTGCCGTGTTCGCGGTACATGCCGTCGATCGTGTGCTGCTGGCCGAGCAGTGCGGCACCGATTTCCAGGGTAGTGAAGTGCACCGCCATGAGGATCGCGCCCTGCCCCGCCTGCTGGGCGGCCTGCAGGTGCTCAAGGCCCTCGATATGGGCCAGGCGCGCCAGCCTGGCCTTGGGCCACCACCAGCTCATGGCCATTTCGAAGAAGGCGATGCCGGTAGAGGCGAAGTTGGCCTTGAGCAAACGCTGCCGTTCGTCGACCGACAGCTCCGGGAAGCACAGCTCCAGGTTGCGCGCGGCGATGCGCCGACGTTCACCGGCAAAGCAATACATGACGGCGCCCAGCGCGGCACCGATTCTCAGCAGCACCCGGTACGGCAACTGAACCACCAGCCACAGCAGGCCCAGGCCCAGCCACAGGCCCCAGAACTTGGGGTGAAGGTAATAGGGACGAAAACGCGGGCGTTCCATTGAAGCATCCGGAAAGACAAAGGCCGCGCATTCTACAACGGATCAGCGCATGTTGCGGGCAACCGGTGTTCTCGTTATAAGTCAGGGCACTTTTTTCGCAACAAGCCGTCTATGCAGACCATGAGCCCAAACCACACACCCGACACCGCCTCCGTGTTCCAGCTCAAGGGCAGCATGCTCGCCATTACGGTACTGGAACTGGCGCGCAATGACCTTGAAGCCCTCGACCGCCAATTGGCGGCCAAAGTCGCCCAGGCCCCGAACTTCTTCAGCAATACACCGCTGGTGCTGGCGCTGGACAAGCTGCCGGCCGACGAAGGGGCAATCGACCTGCCCGGCTTGATGCGGATCTGCCGACACCACGGCCTGCGTACCCTGGCCATCCGCGCCAACCGCATCGAGGACATCGCCGCCGCCATCGCCATCGACCTGCCGGTGCTGCCGCCCTCGGGGGCCCGCGAACGGCCGTTGGAGCCCGAGCCCGAGGTAGTCAAAAAGCCCGAACCGGCCCCTGCCCCGGCGCCAGCGCCTGCCCCTGAACCCGAGGTGCGCCCGACCCGCATCATTACTTCGCCAGTACGCGGCGGCCAACAGATCTATGCTCAGGGCGGTGATCTGGTGGTGACGGGTTCGGTCAGCCCAGGTGCGGAACTTCTGGCCGATGGCAACATCCATGTGTACGGCGCCATGCGCGGCCGCGCCCTGGCCGGCATCAAAGGCAACACCAAGGCGCGTATCTTCTGCCAGCAGATGACCGCCGAAATGGTCTCGATCGCCGGCCAGTACAAAGTCTGCGAAGACCTGCGCCGGGATCCGCTGTGGGGGACCAGCGTGCAAGTCAGCCTGTCTGGTGACGTGTTGAACATCACCCGTCTTTAACGGATACTTGCCAGCATTTTTAGAGCAACTTTTTTACCGTTGCCTTTATTTAGCTATTTCAGTTTTTTGCAGGGACAAGTGTCCCGACTATTTTTAGGGGTGAAACACCTTGGCCAAGATTCTCGTGGTTACTTCCGGCAAGGGGGGTGTGGGCAAGACCACTACCAGCGCCGCCATTGGTACCGGCCTCGCACTGCGCGGCCACAAGACCGTCATTGTCGACTTCGACGTGGGCCTGCGTAACCTCGACCTGATCATGGGCTGCGAACGCCGCGTGGTGTACGACTTCGTCAACGTGGTCAACGGCGAAGCCAACCTGCAACAGGCCCTGATCAAGGACAAGCGCCTCGAGAACCTGTACGTGCTGGCCGCCAGCCAGACCCGTGACAAGGACGCGCTGACCCAGGAAGGCGTGGAAAAGGTACTGATGGACCTGAAGAAGGACTTCGAGTACGTCATCTGCGACTCGCCGGCCGGTATCGAAAAAGGTGCTCACCTGGCCATGTACTTCGCTGACGAAGCCATCGTGGTGACCAACCCGGAGGTTTCGTCGGTACGTGACTCCGACCGCATGCTGGGTATTCTGTCGAGCAAGTCGCGCCGCTCCGAAAACGGTGAAGAGCCGATCAAGGAGCATTTGCTGATCACCCGCTACCACCCGGAGCGCGTCGTCAAAGGCGAAATGCTGAGCGTGGCCGACGTGGAAGAAATCCTGTCGATCAAACTCAAGGGTGTGATCCCGGAATCGCAGGCCGTCCTCAAGGCGTCCAACCAAGGTATCCCGGTCATTCTCGATGACCAGAGCGATGCCGGCCAGGCCTACAGTGATGCGGTCGACCGCCTGCTGGGCAAAGAGAAGCCGATGCGCTTCATCGATGTACAGAAGAAGGGATTCTTCGAGCGCATTTTCGGGAGCAAATAAACCATGAACCTTTTTGACTTCTTTCGTGGCAGACAGAAACAGACCAGCGCGTCGGTAGCGAAAGAGCGTCTACAGATCATCGTGGCGCACGAGCGCGGCCAACGCAGCGAACCGGACTACCTGCCCGCGCTGCAGAAAGAACTGCTGGAAGTGATCCGCAAATATGTGAACATCGGCAACGATGATGTGCATATCGAGCTGGAAAACCAGGGCAGCTGCTCGATTCTGGAGCTGAACATCACCCTGCCGGATCGCTGATCCGCGTAGTCGACAATTTGGGGCTGCCTTGCAGCCCTTCGCGGGCAAGCCCGCTCCTACAGGGGAATGCATAGCNGCGAAGGGCCGCAAAGCGGCCCCAGCGTTTACTGCTATTTTCGTGAGACCTGTAATGCCGCTGTCGAATGTCCAGATCCTCTTCGAAGACGCCGCCATCCTGGTGATCAACAAACCGACCCTGCTGCTGTCGGTACCTGGCCGTGCCGAGGACAACAAGGACTGCCTGATCACCCGCCTGCAGGAAAACGGCTACCCCGATGCGCTGATCGTGCACCGTTTGGACTGGGAAACCTCCGGCATCATCCTGCTGGCCCGCGATGCCGATAGCCACCGCGAGCTGTCGCGCCAGTTTCACGACCGTGAAACCGAAAAAGCCTACACCGCGCTGTGCTGGGGCCAGCCGGCGCTGGACAGCGGCAGCATCGACCTGCCACTGCGCTACGACCCACCGACCAAACCACGGCATGTGGTGGACCACGAGCAGGGCAAACACGCCCTGACCTTCTGGCGTATCGTCGAACGCTGCGGCGATTACTGTCGGGTGGAGCTGACGCCGATTACCGGGCGTTCGCACCAGCTGCGCGTGCACATGCTGTCGATCGGGCACCCGCTGCTGGGTGATCGGCTGTACGCCAACCCGCAAGCCCTGGCGGCCCATGAGCGGCTGTGCCTGCATGCCTCGATGCTGAGCTTTACCCACCCGGTGTCCGGGCAGCGGTTGAAGTTCGAGTGCCCGGCACCGTTCTGATTTCGCAGGGCCTGTACCGGCCTCTTCGCGGCTGAAGCCGCCCCCACAGGGACCGCGCTGCGCTCAGGGGCTGTGTAATACCTATGGTAGCGGCGTTAGCCGCGAGATGCAGACACAAATTGTCGACATTCTGCGTTAAACTCGCGCCACTGCTGTCTGGAGTGAGCTATGCGCGACGCACTGAATACCGGCCTCATCGAATTTCTCAAGGCCTCCCCCACGCCCTTCCATGCCACCGCCAGCCTGGTCCAGCGCCTTGAGGCGGCCGGCTACAAGCGCCTGGACGAGCGCGACAGTTGGGACCCCGAGACTGGCGGCCGCTACTACGTCACCCGCAACGATTCTTCAATTATCGCCATCAAACTGGGCAAGCAGTCGCCGCTGCTCAATGGCATCCGTATGGTCGGCGCCCACACTGACAGCCCGTGCTTGCGGGTCAAGCCTCAGCCCGAGCTGCAGCGCCAGGGTTTCCTGCAACTGGGCGTGGAAGTGTATGGCGGCGCGTTGCTGGCACCCTGGTTCGACCGCGACCTGTCGCTGGCCGGCCGCGTCACCTACCGCCGTGACGGCAAGGTCGAAAGCCAGCTGATCGACTTCAAGCTGCCAATCGCGATCATCCCCAACCTGGCGATCCACCTGAACCGTACCGCCAACGAAGGCTGGGCGATCAACCCGCAGAACGAACTGCCCCCTATCCTCGCCCAAGTGGCCGGTGACGAACGCATCGACTTCCGCGCCCTGCTCACCGAGCAACTGGCCCGCGAGCACGAGCTGATCGCCGACGTGGTGCTGGACTACGAGCTGAGCTTCTATGACACGCAGGACGCCGCGCTGATCGGTCTGAATGGCGACTTCATCGCCGGCGCCCGCCTGGACAATCTGCTGTCGTGCTACGCCGGTTTGCAGGCCCTGCTGGCCGCCGACAGCGACGAGACCTGTGTGCTGGTGTGCAACGACCACGAAGAAGTCGGCAGTTGCTCGGCCTGTGGTGCCGATGGCCCGATGCTGGAGCAGACCCTGCAGCGCCTGCTACCCGATGGCGACACCTATGTGCGCACCCTCCAGCGCTCGCTGATGGTATCGGCCGACAACGCCCACGGCGTGCACCCCAACTACGCCGACAAGCATGACGGCAACCACGGGCCGAAGCTCAACGCCGGGCCCGTGATCAAAGTGAACAACAACCAGCGTTACGCCACCAACAGCGAGACTGCCGGGTTCTTCCGCCACTTGTGCATGGCCGAGGAAGTACCGGTGCAGAGCTTTGTGGTGCGCAGCGACATGGGCTGTGGCTCGACCATCGGGCCGATCACCGCCAGCCACCTGGGTGTGCGCACGGTAGATATCGGTTTGCCGACATTTGCCATGCACTCCATTCGCGAGCTGTGCGGCAGCCATGACCTGGCGCACCTGGTGAAGGTACTGACCGCGTTCTACCGTAGCCGCGAACTGCCCTGATGTAAGCAGGCCCGGCCTATTCGCGGCGGTTCGACGCGAACAGGCCGAGCCTGCTTACACATGCTCAAGGTCAATCACGCCTCGTTTGCCAAGCGCTATGCTTGTTACATGGCCCCACTGCAAAAGGATTGCTGTCCATGTCCCCGTTCCTGTCACTGTTCGTCCCGGTGTTCCTGTTCCTGATGCTGCTGACCATCGGCTTCAGCATGCGCGAACGCAACATCGGTGTACTGATGATGTGGGTCGGCACCTTGGGTATTTTCGGCCTCACCTGCTGGAAGATCCTCGAGAAACTGCCGACATAAACCTCTACACTCGGTCAATCGTTTGACCTGAGGTAGATTTGCCAGTGCCTGCCCTCCTGCGTTACCTGTTCCTGTTGCTCTTGCTGTTCATCGCCCCGGTACAAGCGGCGGGCTTGCCTGGCCTGCTGGGCGGCAGTGCGCCCGCGCAGCCTGAAGCCACCGAGCCGCTGGGCAAGTCGCTGGACGAGGTGATCAAGAACCTCGAAAACGACCAGCAACGGGCCAAGCTGCTGGCCGACCTGAAAAAACTGCGCGACGCCACCCGGCAATCGCAACCCAGCGTTGAACAGGGCGTGCTCGGCCTGATCGGCGGTGCCCTGCATGACTTTGAAAAACAGTTCAGCGGCGATGCCAGTCCATTCCACCGCTGGGCCGCAGAAATCGAACAAGCCCAGGCCGAACTGACCGAACTGGTGGTGCCCGTGCACCAGTGGCCGCCAATCCTGTTCGGTTTTGCTGCAGTGATTGTCGTGTGGAGTGTGCTGGCCTACGCCTTCAACTGGGTCGGCCATCGGGTCCGCCTGCGCTTTGGCCTGAGCGAAGAACTGCCACAGCACCCGCGTACCTGGGACCTGGTGCGCTTTGCCTTGCGCAAGCTCGGCCCCTGGCTGGTAGCGCTGGTGTTCACGGTGTACCTGAGTTTCGTGCTGCCGCCATCGCTGGGCAAATCCCTGGCCATGGTGCTGGCCTACGCACTGGTGGTCGGTACCTGCTTTTCGGCCATTTGCGTCATCGCCTTTTCCTTGCTGGACGGCCCACACCGCCACCGCGCCCTGCACATCCTGCGGCGCCAGGCGTTTCGCCCGTTGTGGCTGATCGGCAGCTTCGCCGCGTTTGGCGAGGCGATGAGCGATCCACGCATGCTGGTTGCCCTCGGTACCCACCTGGCCCACGCCCTGGCTACCCTGGCCAATGTGATTGCCGCACTGTGCACCGGGCTGTTCATCCTGCGCTTTCGCAGGCCGATCGCCCACCTGATCCGCAACCAGCCACTGTCGCGGCGCCTGACCCGACGCACCCTCAGCGATACCATCGAGATCCTCGGCAGCTTCTGGTTCATTCCGGCGCTGATCCTGGTGGCCATTTCGCTGTTCGCCACCTTCGTCTCCGCCGGCGACACCAGCACCGCCCTGCGCCAGTCGCTGATGTGCACGGTGCTTGTGGTGGTATGCATGGTGCTCAACGGCCTGGTGCGCCGCCATGCCGCCAACCCCAAGCGGGCCAGCAAGCGCCAGGCGGTGTACACCGAACGCCTGCGCAACTTCGGCTACCTGCTGGTGCACCTGTTCATCTGGCTGGTGTTCATCGAGTTGGGCCTGCGCGTGTGGGGCGTGTCGATGATCAGCTTCGCCGAGGGCGACGGCCATGACATCAGCCTGCGCCTGCTGGGCCTGGCCGGCACACTGATCGTGGCCTGGCTGGTGTGGATCCTTGCCGACACCGCCGTACACCATGCCCTGGTGCGCTCGCGCCGGGGGCTGGCCAACGCCCGTGCGCAAACCATGATGCCGTTGATCCGCAACGTGATGTTCGTGGTCATCTTCATCATCGCGGTCATCGTCGCCCTGGCCAACATGGGCATGAACGTCACCCCGCTGCTGGCCGGCGCCGGTGTGATCGGCCTGGCCATCGGTTTTGGCGCGCAGTCGCTGGTGGCCGACCTGATCACCGGCCTGTTCATCATCATCGAAGATTCGCTGGCCATCGACGACTACGTGGATGTCGGCGGCCACCTGGGCACGGTGGAAGGGTTGACCATTCGTACCGTGCGCCTGCGCGACATCGACGGCATTGTGCATACCATCCCGTTCAGCGAAATCAAGAGCATCAAGAACTACTCGCGGGAGTTCGGCTACGCGATCTTCCGCGTGGCAATCCCGCACAGCATGAACATCGACCAGGCGATCACGCTGGTTCGCGAAGTGGGGCAGAAGCTGCGCAATGACCCGCTGATGCGCCGCAATATCTGGTCGCCGCTGGAGCTACAGGGGGTGGAGAGCTTCGAGTCAGGGTCGGCGATCTTGCGGGCGCGGTTCAAGACCGCGCCGATCAAGCAGTGGGAGGTGTCGCGGGCGTTCAACCTGGCCTTGAAGCGGCAGCTGGATGAAGCCGGGCTGGACCTGGCGACGCCGCGGTTGTCGGTGCAGGTGGTGACAGCCGGTGGGGGTGGGATGACAGAGGCCCGCTCGTAGGAGCGGGTTTACCCGCCAAGAAGGCAACACCTCATCCCGCCTGGGCCCGAATGCGGATCGCATCATGCCGCCAATACTCGAGGTCACAGTCGATCAAGTGCCCATGCTGGTCGCTGTTGACCCGGGTAATGTGCAACCCCGGGCTGCCCGCCGACACTTTCAAAGCGCTTGCCGCCTCCACCGGCAACGCTGTCGGCAGGATCTCGAAGCACACCTGCCCGTACTCGATGCCATACACCCGCCCATAAATCTCGGTCAGTGACTGCGCCAGGTCGTGTTCGAGAATGCCTGGAAAGTACCGGGGGTTCAGGTAATGCTCGGCATACAGCACCGCCCGCCCGTCAATCCGCCGTAACCGGCAGACGCGCACCACGCTGGACAACGCCGGCAGCTGCAAGCGTGCGCAGATGGCCGCCGAAGCCGGCTGCAGCCTCGCCGACAGCAGTTCGGTACTGGCCACCCGCCCCTGATCGCGCACCATGGCATGGAAATGGCTGCGCTCGATGAGGTCGTAGGTCAAGCGTTGCGGCGCAACGAACCAGCCTCGGCGCTCTTCGCGGTAAATCAAGCCTTGGGCCTCCAGCTGCACCAACGCCTCACGCAGGGTAATGCGCGTGGTGTCGAACACCTCGCTGAGCCGCCGCTCGGCCGGCAGCTTGCCGCCCGGCGCCAGCAGGCCATGCTCGATCTGCTCCTGCAGGGCATGGCAGATGGCTGTTACCGCACGCGGGGGCGTCGACTGCATCGAAAGGTTACCTATCTGGACTAGTCCAGCCCCATCACAGGGCAGGTTGAGAATAGTGCAAGCCTAGGCAGGGCTGATGAACATCCTGTGACAAAGCTTGGGCCAGGCACTGCCAGAAACGCGCCAAGCCAGCAGAACCGGGGCGATTACCTGGTCTACGCTGTAGCTTCAGGGCCCTTGCCGGCCCCCTCCCTACATCAAACTGTCACGCAAGCGGCCTACCTTGGCTCAAGGTTTGCTGACCTAGACCAAAGGTGCCAGTCAAAGGCTTGCAACGGCTTTACCCAGAACAACGATCGCAAAGGCACCCACCCAAAGGAGCTTCGGATGAAAAAGTTCTTCATGGCGTCACTGCTTGGTTCGGCCATCGCGTTGTGCACCACGGCCATGGCCGCCGGCACTGACCTCAAGGCCCTGGAAGACGCCGCCCGCAAGGAAGGCACTGTCAACAGCGTGGGCATGCCCGACGCCTGGGCCAACTGGAAAGGCACCTGGGAAGACCTGGCCAGCAAGTACGGCCTCAAACACAGCGACACCGACATGAGCTCGGCCCAGGAACTGGCCAAGTTCGAAGCCGAGAAGGACAACGCCAGCGCCGACATCGGTGACGTGGGTGCCGCCTTCGGCCCGATCGCGGTGACCAAGGGCGTCAGCCAGCCTTACAAGCCAAGCACCTGGGACCAGGTGCCGGAATGGGCCAAGGACAAGGACGGCCACTGGGCGCTGGCCTATACCGGCACCATCGCTTTCATCATCAACAAGGACCTGGTCAAGGAAGAGGAACGGCCGAAAACCTGGCATGACCTGGAAAAAGGCAAGTACAAGGTCGCTATTGGCGACGTCGGCACAGCAGCCCAGGCCGCCAACGGTGTGCTGGCTGCGGCCATCGCCTACAAAGGTGACGAATCCAACGTGGCGCCAGGCCTGCAGCTGTTCACCAAGCTGGCGCAGCAGAAGCGCCTTTCGCTGGCCAACCCGACCATCCAGACGCTGGAGAAGGGCGAGGTGGAAGTTGGCGTGGTGTGGGACTTCAACGGCCTGAGCTACCGTGAACAGATCGACCCAAAACGTTTTGAAGTGCTGATCCCCTCGGATGGTTCGGTGATTTCCGGCTATACCACGGTCATCAACAAGTACGCCAAGCACCCCAACGCGGCCAAGCTGACCCGTGAATACATCTTCAGCGACGCCGGGCAGATCAACCTGGCCAAGGGCCATGCACGGCCGATCCGGGCCGAGCACCTGAAGCTGCCGGCGGATGTGCAGGCCAAGCTGCTGCCCAACGACCAGTACGGTGCCGCCCAGCCGATCAAGAATGCCGAAGCCTGGGAAGCCACCTCGAAGAAACTGCCGCAGATGTGGCAGGAGCAGGTGATCATCGAGATGGAGTAAGGGGCTGGGCTTTGTAGCGCCTGATCCGGCCCTTTCGCGGGTAANACCCGCGAAGGTGCCAACGCGGTTCATGACTGGAGAAAACATGCAACACAACGTCATCCTGGTCCTGCTTGACGGCCTCAACTACCAGGTCGCCCACCATGCGATGGGCCACCTGCACGCCTACGTCGAAGCAGATCGCGCCGCGCTGTACCGCGTGGAATGCGAGCTGCCCTCGCTGTCGCGGCCGCTGTACGAATGCATCCTCACCGGCGTGCCACCGATCGACAGCGGCATCGTGCACAACAACATCAACCGCTTGTCCAACCAACGCAGCGTGTTTCACTACGCCCGCGAGGCCAACCTGGGCACCGCAGCGGCGGCTTATCACTGGATGAGCGAGCTGTACAACCGCTCGCCCTTCGACCCGCAGCGTGACCGCCACACCCACGCGCCGAAGCTGCCGATCCAGCACGGGCTGTTCTACTGGGACGACCGCTACCCCGATTCGCACCTTCTGGCCGATGGCGAGTACCTGCGCCGCCGTCACGCCCCCAACTTCCTGCTGGTGCACCCGATGAGCGTTGACGACGTGGGTCACCGCCACGGCCTGGACAGCAGCCAGTATCGCAACGCTGCGCGCAGCGTTGACATTCTGCTGGCCGACTACCTGCCTGGCTGGCTCGAAGAGGGCTATCAGGTATTGGTCACCGCCGACCACGGCATGAACAACGACCGCTCGCACAACGGCCTGCTGGCTGAAGAACGTGAAGTGCCGCTGTTCGTCTTCGGCGACGCCTTCAGCCTGGACCCGGCCGCCAAGCCGCTGCAAACCGAACTGTGCGGCACCATCTGCGAGCTGCTGGGCGCCGCGCACGACAAGACGGTTTGCCGGGAGTTGCTGAAGTGAATGGCGGCATGCGTGGCCGCTACCTGGCCCTGCTCTGCCTGCTGCCGTTCGCCGTGTTCTTCGTCATTTTCCAGGTCGCCCCGCTGGCCTGGGTGGCGATCAACAGCCTGCAATCGGAGGCCGGCTGGGGCATCGACAACTTCAGCAAGGTGTTCGCCTCCAAGTTCTACCTGCAGGCGTTGCAACGCAGCCTTGAAATCAGCTTCTGGTCGAGCGTGTTCGGCATCGTCATCGCTACCCTCGGCGCCTACTCGCTGCGCCAGGTGGACTCGAAGCTGCGCGATTTCGTCAGCGCCTTCGCCAACATGACCAGCAACTTTGCCGGCGTACCGCTGGCCTTTGCCTTCATCATCCTGCTTGGCTTCAACGGCGCGCTGACGCTGCTGCTGAAGCAGGTCGGCCTGCTGGAAGACTTCAGTATCTATTCCAAAAGCGGCTTGATCCTGGTGTACACCTACTTCCAGATCCCGCTGGGCGTATTGCTGCTGTACCCCGCCTTCGACGCCCTGCGCGAAGACTGGCGCGAGTCAGCCGCGCTGCTGGGCGCCAACCACTGGCAGTACTGGCGACACATCGGCCTGCCGGTGCTGGCCCCGGCACTGCTGGGCACCTTCGTCATCCTGCTGGCCAACGCCCTCGGCGCCTACGCCACCGTGTACGCACTGACCACCGGCAACTTCAACGTACTGCCGATCCGCATCGCCGGCCTGGTGGCGGGCGACATCAGCCTCGATCCGAACCTGGCCAGCGCCCTGGCGATGGTGCTGGTGGGGCTGATGACGCTGGTCACGGTGGTGCATCAATGGCTGCTGAAAAGGAGCTACCATGCGCGCTGACATCCGCTCCGGCGGCTGGTACCACCGCCTCGTGGTCTACCTGCTGTTCCTGATCCTGCTGCTGCCCCTGGCCGGCACCCTGCTCTACTCGCTGGCCACCAGCTGGTCGGCAAGCCTGCTGCCCAGTGGCCTGACCCTGAAGTGGTATGCGGCGCTGTGGAGCGAGCCGCGTTTCCTTGCCGCGTTCGGCCAGTCGCTGCTGGTGTGCGTAGGCGCACTGCTGCTGTCGGTGGTGCTGATCTTGCCACTGCTGTTCGTGGTGCATTACCACTTCCCGCGGCTCGACGCGCTGATGAACATCCTCATCCTGCTGCCATTCGCGGTCCCGCCGGTGGTGTCGTCGGTGGGGCTGCTGCAGCTGTATGGCAGCGGGCCGATGGCCATGGTCGGCACACCGTGGATCCTGATCGGCTGCTACTTCACCATCGCCCTGCCGTTCATGTACCGGGCCATCACCAACAACCTGCAGGCCATCAACCTGCGCGACCTGATGGACGCTGCGCAGTTGCTCGGCGCCAGCACCTGGCAGGCCGCACTGCTGGTGGTGCTGCCGAACCTGCGCCAGGGCCTGATGGTGGCAGTGCTGCTGTCGTTCTCGTTCCTGTTCGGCGAATTCGTGTTTGCCAATCTGCTGGTCGGCACCCGCTACGAGACCCTGCAGGTGTACCTGAACAACATGCGCAACAGCAGCGGCCACTTCAACAGCGCGCTGGTCATCTCCTACTTCGCCTTCGTGCTGGTACTGACCTGGGTCGCCAACCGCCTGAACAAGGACAAGACCTGACATGAGCTTCGTCAGCGTACAGAAACTGCAGAAAAGCTACGCCGGCAGCCCGGTGTTCGAGCGCATCGACTGCCACATCGAACGCGGCGAATTCGTCACCCTGCTCGGCCCGTCCGGCTGCGGCAAGTCCACCCTGCTGCGCTGCATTGCCGGTCTGACCTCGGTGGACAGCGGGCAGATACTGCTCGACGGCCACGACATCGTGCCGCTAAGCCCGCAAAAGCGTGGCATCGGCATGGTGTTCCAGAGCTACGCGCTGTTCCCTAACATGACCGTGGAGCAGAATGTCGCCTTCGGCCTGCGCATGCAGAAGGTCAAGGCCGATGAAAGCCAGCTGCGGGTACGCGAGGTGCTGGAGCTGGTGGAGCTGGGCAAGTTCGCCGGGCGCTACCCGCACCAGCTTTCCGGTGGCCAGTGCCAGCGCGTGGCCCTGGCACGCTCACTGGTCACCCGCCCGCGCCTGCTGCTGCTCGACGAACCGTTGTCGGCGCTGGATGCGCGTATCCGCAAGCACCTGCGCGAGCAGATTCGCGCCATCCAGCGCGAACTGGGGCTGACCACCATATTCGTCACTCACGATCAGGAGGAAGCGCTGACCATGTCCGACCGCATCTTCCTGATGAACCAGGGGCGCATCGTCCAGAGCGGCGATGCCGAAACCCTCTACACCGCCCCCGTGGACCTGTTTGCCGCCGGCTTCATCGGCAACTACAACCTGCTCGACGCCGACAGCGCCAGCCGCCTGCTGCAGCGCCCGGTGGCCAGCCGCCTGGCGATCCGCCCAGAGTCGATCACCCTAGGCGTGCACGGCGAGCTGGACGCCGAGGTGCGCAGCCACAGCCTGCTGGGCAACGTGATCCGCTACCGGGTGCGGGTGCGCGACGTGGAGCTGGTGGTCGATGTGCTCAACCGCTCGCCGGCCGACTTGCATGCGGACGGAAAACGGGTAAGCGTGTCGATCGACCCCACTGCGCTGCGGGAAGTGGCTTAAGGAGACTCAACACAATGGCACTGGCAATTTTCGATCTGGATGAAACCCTGATCCACGGCGACTGCGCATCACTGTGGAGCGAGCAGATGGCCCGGCTGGGCTGGGTCGACGGCAAGGATTTCCTGCGCCGCGACCATGAACTGATGGAAGCCTATGGCAGGGGCCACCTGCAGATGGAGGACTACATGGCCTTCAGCCTGGAGCCGATTGCCGGGCGTACCCTGGAAGAAGTCGAGCACCTGGTGGCACCGTGGGTCGAAGAAGTGATCGAACCGATCATCTACGGTGACGCCTGCCGCTGCATTGCCGAGCACCGCAAGCGTGGGGATCGCATCCTGATCATTTCCGCTTCGGGTACGCACCTGGTCGGGCCGATTGCCGCGAGACTGGGCGTGGATGAATACCTGGCCATCGAGCTTGAGGCTGTGAACGGGGTGTACACCGGCAAGACCCACGGGGTGCTGACCTATCGTGAGGGCAAGATCACGCGGTTGCTGGAATGGCTGGATCAGGAGCAGGAGAACCTGGAGGGCGCGAGTTTCTATTCCGATTCGAGGAATGACTTGCCGTTGTTGTTGAGAGTGGATCACCCGCATGTGGTGAACCCGGATGCGGTGTTGCGCGAGCATGCCGAGATCAATGGGTGGCCGATTCTGAGCTGGAGCTGAAGGTTTTTATGGGCTGTGCCGGCCCCTTCGCGGGTAAACCCGCTCCTACNTGGCGATCCCGATGTAGGAGCGGGTTTACCCGCGAAGGGGCCAGGCCTGCTTACACCAGGCTGGGGTCGATCACCATCACCAGCTTGCCCGACACCTGGTTGGTCTCCAGCTCGGCATACGCCGCCTGGGCAAACTCCACCGGGTAGGTATCGACCAGCTGCGGCGACAACCGCCCCTCGGCGAACAGCGGCCATACTTGCTGCTGCAGTTCGCGCAGCAACTCGGCCTTGAAGCCGTCATCACGGTTGCGCAGGGTGGAACCGGTAATTTCCAGGCGCTTGCCCAGCACCTGGGCCAGGTCCAGCTCGAACTTGCGTCCGCCCATCAGGCCGATGATCACCCAGCGCCCGTCACGGGCCAGCAGCTTGAGGTTCAGCTCACCGTAGCCAGCGCCGACCGGGTCGAGAATCACATCGAATGGGCCGAAACCTTCCAGCGCGTCCAGGTTCTCGTTACGTACCACACCACCCGCTGCGCCCAGCGCCTGGCAGTAGGCCAGACGATCCTGCGAACCGACGCTGACCCATACCGGGCTGCCGAACGCCTTGCACAGCTGGATGGCGGCCGAGCCAACGCCACTGGCGCCGGCGTGCACCAGCACCTTCTCGCCAGCCTTCACTGCACCGAGCTGAAAGATGTTCAGCCAGGCGGTGGCATACACCTCCGGCAACGCTGCCGCTTCATGCAGGCCAAGGCCCTCGGGCACCGGCAGTACATGACGGGCGTCGACCACCACTTCCTCGGCCATGGCGCCGCTGGCCAGCAGGGCGCAAACGCGGTCACCCACGCGCCAGGCGGCACCAGCCCCCACCTCTTCAACCACCCCGGAACACTCCAGCCCCATGTATGGGCTGGCACCTGGTGGTGGCGGGTACAAACCTTTCATCTGCAGCAGGTCGGCGCGGTTCAGCCCCGCAGCGGCCACGCGAATGCGCACTTGGCCCGCGTCACAGGTCGGGCGTTCGGCCTCGACCCACTCCACATGTCCGTCAACGCCTTGCAATGCCTTCACAGTGCCTCCATAGTTGAATCATGACTGGGCCTGAGGTCGCTTACCTCAGGCCTTTTGCAGTATTTGCCCGGCTCCATGGAACCGGCAACGGAAAAGACGGCCTACTATGCGTGATCAATTGCCTCCACGTCGAATCAGCATGAAGCATTTCCTTCCAAGCACCGCACTGGCTGTGATGATCGGCCTGGGCAGCCTCACGCTCGGCGGCAATGCGGCGGCCGCCAACAAGTGGGACAGCCTGCAGCCCGACCGCGACGAGATCGTCGCCAGCCTCAACGTGGTGGAGTTGCTCAAGCGCCACCACTACAGCAAGCCACCCCTGGACGATGCCCGTTCGGCCATTATCTACGACAGCTACATCAAGCTGCTGGACCCGGCGCGCAGCTACTTCACCGCTGCCGACATTGCCGAATTCGATAAATGGAAAACGCAATTCGACGATTTCCTCAAGAGCGGCAACCTGGACCCGGGCTTCACCATCTACAAACGCTACCTCGACCGCGTCAAGCAACGCCTGGACTTCGCCCTGGCCGAGCTGAACAAGGGCGTGGACAAGATTGACTTCACCACCAAGGAAACCTTGCTGATCGATCGCAAGGACGCGCCGTGGATGAAGAACCAGGCCGAGCTCGACGACTTGTGGCGCAAACGCGTGAAAGACGAAGTGCTGCGCCAGAAGATCGCCGGCAAGGAACCCAAGCAGATCCAGGAAACCCTGATCAAGCGCTACAAGAACCAGCTCGCGCGCCTGGACCAGACCCGTGCCGAGGACATCTTCCAGGCCTACATCAACACCTTCGCCCAGTCCTACGACCCACACACCAACTACCTGTCGCCGGACAACGCCGAAAACTTCGACATCAACATGAGCCTGTCGCTCGAAGGCATTGGTGCAGTGCTGCAAAGCGACAACGACCAGGTCAAGATCGTGCGCCTGGTGCCAGCAGGCCCGGCAGCCAAGACCAAGCAGGTGGCCCCGGCTGACAAGATCATCGGCGTGGCCCAGGGCAACAAGGAAATGGTCGACGTGGTGGGCTGGCGCCTGGACGAAGTGGTCAAGCTGATCCGCGGCCCGAAAGGTTCGGTGGTGCGCCTGGAAATCATCCCAGCCAGCAATGCGCCTAGCGACCAGACCAGCAAAATTGTGTCGATCACCCGTGAAGCGGTGAAGCTTGAAGAGCAGGCGGCGAAGAAGTCGGTGCTCAAGCTCAAGCAGGACGGGCGTGACTACAAGCTGGGCATCATCGAGATCCCGGCCTTCTACCTGGACTTCAAGGCCTACCGCGCTGGCGACCCCGAGTACAAGAGCACCACGCGTGACGTGAAGAAGCTGCTCACCGAACTGCAGAAAGAGAAAGTCGACGGCGTGGTCATCGACCTGCGCAACAACGGCGGCGGCTCGCTGCAGGAAGCCACCGAGCTGACCAGCCTGTTCATCGAAAAAGGCCCGACCGTGCTGGTGCGCAACAGTGACGGCCGCGTCGACGTGCTGGAAGACGAAAACCCGGGGGCCTTCTACAAGGGCCCGCTGGCACTGCTGGTCAACCGCCTGTCGGCCTCGGCATCGGAGATCTTCGCCGGTGCCATGCAGGACTACCACCGCGCGCTGATCATCGGTGGCCAGACCTTCGGCAAAGGCACCGTGCAGACCATCCAGCCGCTCAACCATGGCGAGCTGAAGCTGACCCTGGCCAAGTTCTACCGGGTTTCCGGGCAGAGTACGCAACATCAGGGGGTGCTGCCGGACATCGACTACCCCTCGATCATCGACACCAAGGAAATCGGCGAGAGCGCCCTGCCAGAGGCCATGCCGTGGGACACCATCCGCCCGGTGGTCAAGCCTGCGGCCGATCCGTTCAGGCCGTTCCTGGCCCAGCTCAAGGCGCAACATGAGGCGCGCAGCGACAAGGATGCCGAGTTCACCTACATCCGCGACCGCCTGGCCCTGACCCAGAAGCTGATGAACGAGAAAACCGTCAGCCTCAACGAGCAGGAACGCCGCGCACGCCACGACAGCGTCGAGGCCAAGCAACTGGCGCTGGAAAACACCCGCCGCAAGGCCAAGGGTGAAGAACCGCTGAAGGAACTGAAGAAAGAGGACGAAGACGCTCTGCCGGTCGAGGATGAAAATACCAAGCCGGAAGACGACGCTTACCTCGCGGAAACCGGTCGCATCCTGATCGACTACCTCAGTGCCAGCACCAAGGTGGCCAAGAAGTAAGGCACCTCAGCAATGATGGCAGAATAATGTGACCTGTCATCAAACAGTCATCGTGCTGTCGTGAAATATGAGGGCCGGGCATGCAGATGCCCGGCCCTTATTTTTCAGGAATCCATCATGACCGTTGCCGAACAGCTCAGTGCCTTGAGTGCCATCCTGGCTCAGCGCAGTATTCAAAGTCTGTTCCAGCCCATCATGTGCCTGAGCGAACATAGGGTGTTCGGCCATGAGGCGCTGAGCCGTGGCCCGTCCAACAGCCCGCTGCATGCGCCACTCAACCTGTTCACCATCGCCCGCCAGGCCGGCCGCCTGACCGAGCTGGAAGCCGCTTGCCGAGAAAGCGCCTGCCGACGCTTCAGCGAGCAGCAACTGCAGGGCAAACTGTTTCTCAACATCTCACCCGAATCGCTGCTGGAGCCGCACTACCCTTCCGGCCTGACCCTGAAACTGCTCGAACAGGTTGGCCTGCCGCCCAGCCGGGTGGTGATCGAGTTGACCGAGCACACGCCCACCGACGACTTCCAGCTGCTGTCCAATGCCGTGCACCACTATCGCGACATGGGCTTCTCGATTGCCATCGACGACCTGGGCGCGGGCTATTCCAGCCTGCGCCTGTGGTCGGAGCTGCGCCCCGAATACGTGAAGATCGACCGGCACTTCATCGACGGCATCCATCGTGACCCGCTCAAGCGCGAGTTTGTAGGCTCTATCTTGCAGATTGCCCGGGCATCGAAGGCACAGGTGATTGCCGAGGGCATCGAGCTGGCGGAAGAGCTGGCGGTGCTGGTGGAGATGGGCGTGGACCTGGTGCAGGGCTATTTGCTAGGGCGGCCACAGGAGCGAGGGGTACGCGACAGCGGGCTGCTACCGGCACTGACGCAGGTGCCACTGGCTGAACAACCGACAGTGCGCTTGAATGCCACGATCGGGCAGCTGCTGGAGCTGTTTGGCCGATACCAGCACCTGGAGGCATTGGAAGTGGTGGATGCCGATGGCAGAGGGTGCGGATTGATTCACAGGGATGCGCTGCCTGTGCCGGCCTCTTCGCGGGTGAACCCGCTCCTACAACACCGACAGGTGTCCACCCTCGATCAGGCGTGTAGGAGCGGGTTTACCCGCGAATACGGTAGCGGCGGCAACGGTGAACGGCGGGTGGAGATTGGCCAGCAGGCCCGGCC
>NZ_JBQENN010000013.1:113921-122305 GCF_052044625.1 Pseudomonas sp. 22515 | reverse complement strand
ACAACAGCCTGATTCCAACCCCCGATGTGTGGCCACCACCGATCTGCGTAGGAGCGGGTTTACCCGCGAATACGGTAGCGGCGGCAACGTTGAACGACGGGTGGAAATTGGCCAGCAGGCCCGGCCCTTTCGCTCAGGGTCACCACCTGTAGCGAACAGGCTGGAATGGGTAACGCTTCAGGCCGTTTCGGGATAGCTGTACTCGAACACCCGAACCACCTCAGAAGCATGCCACGAGGCGGCCTCCATGCCATCGACCGGCCCGGTAAACCGCCCCAGGCGCTCGACACACTCAAAGAAGCCAGTACGCGGCAAACGGCTGGCGCCTTGGCTGATCACCAGCGAACTGCGCAATGGCTGTTCGGCACGGGCATCCAGCACCGCCAGGTATTCCAGCGCGGCAGTCAGTGTCTGCATGGCCGGGCTGGGTAGCTGCAAGCGCTCGATCAGCGCTCGGTATGTCAGCAAATGACGTTGACGACGGGCCAGGTCAAGCTCGCCCAGCAGGTTATCCCAGTGCTGACGGCTGATCCTGACCTGGCTCATGATGGCTCGCTCCAGCCAGCCACCCCCAGATGCCAGGCCAGGGCGCGGCGGATGGCAGCATCTGGCTGGCGTTCACCCGATTCGATCATGGCCAGATACGCCGGGCTCACCCCGACATTGCGCGCCAGTTGCTCAGGGGCAATGCCCTTGGCCTGGCGAATCTGGGCGACTTCGCTGAAGGCTGGCAGGGGCGCACTGGCAGCAACGCCCTGCGCCTCACTGGAAACCGCCTCGGCAGGTGCCTGCCCTGCAGCGCTGAGCAACGCCTGGTATTGCTCCCAGGGAACGACGGCGTACTCGGGTTGACCGTCCCGGCTGATGACCTGAATACCCATTACAAACCCCTTTAAAAAGGATTACAGCATGTAATCCGTAGGCATAACCCTTATGCCAATTATATTACCAACTCCGAGGTCTGTGCAGTTGAGGTGAGATTCAGGCCGGTTTCATTACTTGTTGCGCTCCAGCCGCAGCGCTTCCGGGGTAGCCGGCAGGCGCTCGACCACGCGCAGCCGCTCGGGTGCCTGGCTATCGCGCCAGGCCTTGAAGCGCGCCAACTCGTCGGCCACGGTTTTCAACACCCAGCCCAGCACCGCGATGTCATCGAGGAAACCCACCCCCAGCAACCAGTCAGGGATGGCATCGATGGGGCTGACGAAATACAGCAGGCCTGCCACGACAGTGACCAGTGCCTTGGGGCTGATGGCGCGGTACTCCCCCCTCCACCAGGCCAGGCACAGCGACTGCAGCAGCTTCACGTCTTCACGCAGTTGGCCGAGGCGCGGGCCTTTGCGCGCCACCGCGAACAGCAGGGCCGGCAAACGACCGCGGCTGAGCAGGCGCTCGGCCAACGGCAGGAAACGGGCAAAATTCCAGGGTGCGCTCATGGAGCCTCCGAGAGGAAAAGGTTATCCACATTTATTGTGGATAACCTTGTGAACAGGGCGACGTTTCCGACCCCAGGTGCCTGCCAGGCAAGGGGCCCGGTCAGATCGGGCGTTTTTTACACAGTCGTTTCACGCCATGACTACCTGCGCCGCAAACGATTTGCGTCAGAAACATCCTACTTCTTCACGCTGCATTTCCTCGGACAGTATCAGCTGTTGCAGGTTCGTCCAATCGGCACAAACGAAAACGCCCCAACAATGTGGGGCGTTTCCGACAACCAGCCAATGTTACTTGGCAGGTGCTTCTTCAGGGGCGTCGGCCTGCGGCTCGGCACCTTGCAACTGGGCCGGATCCTTGATGGCGATCAGTTCCAGGTCGAACACCAGTACCGAGTTGGCCGGGATCAGCGGGCTTGGGCTTTGTGCGCCATAGGCCAGCTCCGCCGGGATGAACAACTTGTACTTCTCGCCGACGTGCATCAGTTGCAAACCTTCGACCCAACCTGGGATCACACCGCTGACCGGCAGGTCGATCGGGCTGCCACGCTCGACGGAGCTGTCGAAGACCTTGCCATCGATCAGCTTGCCTTCGTAGTGGACAGTGACCACGTCAGTCGGTTTGGGCTGCGGGCCGTCGGCCTTCTTGACCACTTCGTACTGCAGGCCCGAGGCAGTGGTAACCACGCCTGGTTTCTTGGCGTTTTCTTCGAGGAATTTCTTGCCGGCGGAGGCGGCTTCTTCGCTGGCCTTGGCCAGGCGCTCCTCGGCGCGTTTCTGCAATGCGGTGAAGGCCTCTACCAGCTCTTCGTCCTTGATGCGTTGTTCTTTCTTGCTAACGGCGTCTTCGATGCCGAGGGCGACTGCTTTCGAATCAAGGTCTTCCATGCCTTCCTGAGCCAGGCTCTTGCCCATGTTCAGGCCGATACCGTAGGAGGCTTTCTGCGCCGGAGTCTTCAGCTCGGGGCTGCTGGCTTGTTGATCGCAGCCAGCCAGTACCAGGCCTACCAGGGCAACCGCAGCCGCCAAACGATGCTGTTTCATGCTATTTCCTTGTTCATGCGCCATGAGGGCAATCAGGGTAAAGCCGCGAGCTTATCAGGCGGCCATGACCAATGGCTACCGGCATAGGAGCGGGTTTTCGTAAGGAAGTTCAGTCATTAAAAGCTTCTTCATCGAAGCTTTACAGCCATTGGCCAGTATTGACCCTTTGTGCCGGGTTTGCCGGGCTTTTGTGGCTTTTTATTTCTGCAGGTTCTGAGGTCGGAAACATCGGGGTGATCGGCGCTTTTCACAGGGGCTAAAACAGGTCAGGGAGCCCCCGAAAACCTCAAGGATACCGACCCTCTCGATATTCCCCCGCCACCTCCCGCAGCACCTCTCCCACCCACTGGCCCGGCAAACTCAACGGCAAGGCGGCATTGCGGCAAATCCCCACCGACCCTCCCGGCTCGCGCCCCCCCAGGTCAAGCTCGACCAGTTCGCCACGGCGCAGGTCGAGCAGCACGGCATCACGCGGCGCCACCCACAGGCCATCGCTGCCCAGCAGGTAGCGCCGGCTCAGGGCAAGCGACAGGGTTTCCAGGCGCTGCGCCGGCATCTGGATGCCGCATTGCACGAACAGGCTGTCGGCGTGCTGGCGGATGGTGGTGCCAGCGGGTGGCAGCACCAGCGGGTAACGCCCCACCTGCCCCCGCTCCACGGGCGTGCTGGCCAGCAGCGGGTGACCCGGGCGCACCACCAGGCTCATCGACTCGCTGTACAGGTGCTCGAACGACAACCCCTGGATTTGCGGACTGTCGGTCATGCGCCCCACCACCAGTTCCAGCTCCCCCAGGTGAAGCTGGCCAAGCAACTGCGCGCTGACCCCGGTGACCACGCTGATCACCAGCGCTTCATGGCGCTGATGCAGGCGGCACAGCACCTCAGGCATGAGCAGGCCTTCGACCGTGGACAGCACGCCGATGCGCACCTGCGACGGCGCCCGCGCTTCACCGCGCAGGCTGCTGACGCCATCGCGCAGCGCCTGCACGCTGGGCCCGGCGTAACGCATGAAGCGGGTGCCGGCCGGGGTCAGCTCGACACCCTGGCGGCTGCGCTCGAACAGGCGCGCCTCGAGCAGGTCCTCAAGCTCCTTGAGGGTCTTGGAAATCGCCGGCTGGCTGATCGACAGGCTATCGGCCGCCCTGGCCAGGCTGCCCTGCCGGGCAATCTCCAGGAAGCACAGCAGGTGGCGGTATTTGATGCGGGTGTCGAGGTTCATGGCAGCAAGCTTACCGCATCGCTACCTGCGGCGTATCCAGGTCTGCCGCCCCGTGCTCCCCGTTGCAGCCCAAACTCCAGGACCGGATCGTTATCCATCGACCACCAACGCCTATCATTTTTGCCAGTACCCACAACCATCCGGATCGCATTAAATGAGATCGCAAAAACCACTTCCCCAAGTGACAGGTCATATCATGCATCCAAATATGGTTTTTTTTGCCCAGACTCAACACACCCCCCGTGATTACCAAGGCGAGCGTCAGGAACTCAAGGCGCCCATTGACGTAACCTATGCCGACAAAGGGCACCTTCACATCGGCGAGCCTATCGCGGATCCTAGAAACGCGGTTTCGCAAATCCTGGCAAGCAACTACTATCCCGAGCGATTTTACTTGAGAGGCGTCCACAACGGCACGAAACCTTTCATTGCGCGCACCTTAAAAGATGGCGAGCTGGATACGTCTTTCAACAAAACAGGTCTTGTCTATCTGACTGACCTGAGCACAGTTTTTGATTATCATAGTTTCTCTCATATGGCCGAGGATGCGGAGGGTCACATCCTGCTCACTATGATTGATCGAACCCAAGGCTTCACCCACCTGTGGAAGCTTAAGCCAAACGGAAAGCCAGATACTGATTTCGGCAGCAACAACGGCTACATCATCCTAAATAATTTTTTCAATTTTAAAGATATCACGCTCTACCAATTCACCACTTACAAGAACGACTATATCTTCTCAGGTTCCCTTGAAAACGCTCCCATCCTTTTCGTGCTCACCCATGAAGGTGTCCCACGCCAGAGCTTTGGTAAGCTAGGCATCCTCAAGATGCAAGATCTTATTCCGGACCTCCGTTATGTCATTGGGGCGCCTAAGATGCTGGAGGTTGGTGAGAAGGTGCGCATCATCATCTACACGCGCTATTTCAACGATTCGTCGAGCATAAACGGAATCGCAGCACTGACATTGTCCGGAGCGCTCGACCAGCGCTTCGCTGACAACGGGGTCTATTGGTCAAAGCCTGGCATTATCATTTATGATTTCACGCTAAATAACGCCAGTCAGCGCATCACCGTCCACGGCCAGGTGTGGTCCGAAGGGACCAGTACTCCCATGATCTATCGGCTAGACTACACAGGAAAACCTGCTAAAGAATTCAACGAGGGTCGTGTCGTATTATTCCCCATTGAGGGTGGTTGGGACTATATGACAGAGGCCGATGGAAAACTGGTAGGTTATGGTTCATTTCTCGATCGCGGCATGGCGGTGCGTTACCGTCTGGACGGCCAACTTGATACTACATTCGTGCCGCCGAATGGTTACGGTGTTTTTACGGCAATCGGGTCGCAACCAGGATTCTATGGTAACAGCCATTCCGCGACGGTAATGCCAGAAAGCCAACGCCTACTCGTAGCGGGGCGGGAAATACAGACGGGTTCCACCCCTTGTGTCATTGCCGTCTCATTGAAGCAATAAAAATGAGACTAACTGGCACTTCACCAGAGACTGCATGAAAGTCTTGAGACGAAGTTCAGGCAATGCGAAAACAGCCAAGGAAGCGGAGTTTACGGGCTGTAAACCGACATCCCGAGGCTGTTTTCAACGCAGCATCAACGCGTATCAAGACTTAAGTGCTCGACAGGATATCGGCCGCCCCGGCCAGGCTGCCCTGCATGTCCAGATCGTTGACGCACCTGTCACCTCTGCCAGTAGCCGATCCTGGCGAAGCATCGCTCAATAGGTGTTCAGCGATTATTGTGAGTGGAGCTCAATACCAGGTCCGAATCAAGAATGCCGAGGGTGGCCTGATCGGTTACGGTGGTTTCTATGACTTCAACATGGCGGTGCGCTACCACTCAAGCGGCCAACTGGACACTCGCTTTACCCCCCCTATGGCTACGGTCAGTTGGGCGCGTTTTCGCCGCAGGATGGTTTCCATACCGCCGAGAATTCGGTAGTAGTCGATACCGACAACCAGCGCATGCTGGTGAGCGGGCAAGACGTACAGCAGGGCTACCGACTCCTCTGCCTGCTCGCCCTCTCTCTGAGACCGGTCCAGTAGTACGCCACGGCAGAAGCGGGCAGGCTTAAAGCATTGCCGCCTGCGGCGTATCCGGGTCGCGTTGCTGGCGTCGGAACTGGCCAGGTGGCAGGCCGTGGATCTGGCGGAAACGTCGAGAGAAGTAGGCTTCGTCCGCAAAGCCACAAAGCCGCGCCACCTCGCCCACTGGGCGGCTGCCGTTGAGCAGGTAGTTGCGTGCGGCGTGCATGCGCCGCTCCAGCACCAGCTCGCTGAAGGTCTTGCCGATTTCCTTGCGCAGCCAGTGGGTCAGGTAGGTCGGCGACAGGTAGGTGGCGGCAGCGACTTTCTGCAGGTTCAGGTCGGGGTCGTCGATATGCCGGCGCAGGTAGTCGCTCATGCGGCCCAGCGCAGCACGGCGGCTGAGCTGGGCAGCGTTGCTGTCGGCCAGTTCGCGCAGCGGCTCGGCATACAGGCCACAGACCTGGCCGATCAGCTGCAGCAACAGGCCTTTGAGGATTTCGCGGGTGCCGAAACGGCGGTTGGCATCCAGCGCACGCATGCGCTCGAGGGTTTGCCGTACCTCGGCAAAGTCCGGCTCACTCAGGTAGAAGTCGAGATGCTCCTGAAAGCGGAACGGCGACAGCTCCGGCGCCTGCAGGATCGACACTTCCTCCAGGTCCATCGGGTCGCAGGCCAGGTGCGGCAGCAGGAACGTCTGGGAGAAATTGATCACCACGAAGTCGCTGTCCTCCGGATGCGGGATCACATGCACCCGGTGAGGCAGGATGAAGGCCAGGGTGTTGCGTCTGAATGGGCGTTGCACGCTGCCGATGTGTTGCACCGTGTCGCCGCCGAGATTGACCTGGATCTGGAAGTACTCATGACGATGCGGCGCGGTCTCGGCGGGACGCCCGCGCTGGTCGCGGATGTAGAAATCCATCAGCTCGCTGCGCTGCTGCATGACATAGGTCGGAACCTCGCGCTTGGGGGGCATGGGCAATCTCCGGGATACAGGCGCTTTAAGTTGTACGACGTCCAAACTCTGCAATTTAACCCCTTATGCAAAAACCTGCGCAACCGCAAATCCACGCAGCCCTCTGAGAATGCGCTATTCAACCAATATTTCAGGCGAAACCCCGGCTGAGAAATTTCTTGGACAGCACAGCACTGCCCCGCCTCCAATGAAAAAAACGGTCTAAATACCCCGTTGCATTCACCGCGTTGTACGACCACCTTAGAAAAGGGACTGCAGCCCAACCTCTACCAACAACAACAAACGAGGTCGACTCATGTCGAGCACGCCTACCCCCCGCGCCGCGTCGTCGTACACGCTGGACGCGGCCCCTGCCCAGCGCCTGCCTACCCGCCGCCGCTGGTTCATGCTGTCGCTGCTGCTGGTGGCGACCATCATCAACTACGTCGACCGGGTGAACATTTCCATCGCCGCGCCGTTCATGGCCAAAGACCTGGGCCTGGACAAGGTCGAGATGGGCCTGATTTTCTCCGCCTTCGCCTGGACCTACGCGTTGGCCCTGGTACCGGCTGGCTTCATTGCTGACCGCTTCGGCTCGCGCCTGACCTATGGCGTGTCGCTGATCAGCTGGTCGGCGGTCACCGTGGCCCAGGGCCTGGCCAGTGGCTTCGCCTCGCTGTTCGGCCTGCGCCTGGCGGTCGGCGCCATGGAGGCCCCGGCCTTCCCGGCCAACAGCCGTGCGGTTACGGTATGGTTCCCCGCCCGCGAGCGCGGCATGGCCAGCAGCATCTACGTATGTGGCCAGTACCTGGGCACCGCGCTGTTCACCGGCGCGCTGCTGTGGCTGGCGACCACCTATGACTGGCGCCACGTGTTCTACAGCACCGGCCTGGTGGGCATCCTGTTCGGCGTCGTGTGGCTGGTGCTGTACCGCGACCCGCTGAACTGCAAGAAGGTCAGCAAGGAGGAACTGGCCTATATCGAGCACGGTGGTGGCCTGGTGAAGAGCAGCCAGCAACGTACCCGCTTCGACTGGCGACAGGTTTCCGAGCTGTTCCGCTATCGCCAGATCTGGGCGATCTGCCTGGGCAAGTTCGCCAGCACTTCGGCGCTGTACTTCTTCCTCACCTGGTTCCCCACCTACCTGATCGAAGAACGCCAGCTGACGCTGATCAAGGTCGGCATCTTCGCGGTCATGCCGTTCATTGGTGCCACGGTCGGCATCCTCCTGGCGGGCATCGTCTCCGACCTGCTGATCCGCAAGGGCTACTCGCTGTCGTTTGCCCGCAAGCTGCCGCTGGTGGTGGGCTCGATGCTGGGGATGTCGATCGTGCTGGTGAACTTCACCGACTCCAATGTGCTGTGCATCGCCGTGCTGACCCTGGCGTTCTTCGCCCAGGGCATCGCCTCGTCGTCGTGGGCTGCCGTCTCGGAAGTGGCGCCAAAGGAGCTGATCGGCCTGACCGGCGGCATTACCAGCCTGGCGGCGAACATCGGCGGCATCGTCACACCGATCGTGATCGGCGCGATCGTGCACGCCAGTGGCTCGTTCGCCATGGCGTTCTGGTTCATCGGTGGTGTGGCGTTGATGGGCACACTGTCTTACTCGTTGCTGCTTGGGAAGCTGTATCGCATCGAGCTGAAGGCTGCGGGCTGAGCCAAGGCGTGTATTGACGGTACCGGCCTCTTCGCGG
>NZ_JBQENN010000013.1:56966-113878 GCF_052044625.1 Pseudomonas sp. 22515 | reverse complement strand
CGAAAGGGCCGGTCCAGGTGCCTTGGATAGTCCAACCCAACCCCGCTTTCGTCCAACTTTGCCGGCCAGCCGCTGGATACGCTGTCCACTCCAGTACGGAGGATCCACCCATGACCTACCTGTTCAACCCGCCGGCCATCGTCAGCCTGCCGATCCGCGGCAGCGATGCGCGCTTCCCGGTCGGCCGGGTGTTCTGCCTCGGCCGCAACTACCCGTGGCCGGAATCCTACGGCGCGGCGCCGCAGGAGCCTGTGTTTTTCATGAAACCGGCAAGCAACGTGGTCGAGGCACTGGGCGAACTGCCCTTCCCGCCGCAGACCGACGAGTTCTGCCATGAAATCGAACTGGTCGCGGCCATCGCCAAAGGCGGCGCCAACATCGCCCGCGAGCATGCCCTGGAGCATGTGTTCGGCTTTGCCGCCGGTCTAGACATGACCCGTCGCGATCACCAGCGCAAGGCCAAGGCCGAGGGCCTGCCGTGGGAAGGCGCCAAGGTGTTCGAGGCTTCGGCACCGATGACCGCCATCGTCCCTGCCAGCGAATGCGACTGGCCGCTGGATACGTCGCTGTGGCTGCAGGTCAATGGCGAGGAGCGCCAGCGTGCCCACCTGAGCCAGCAGACCTGGGCATTGGCCGAAGTGATCAGCCGGCTGTCACGCCAGCTGCCGCTGCACCCGGGCGACCTGATCATGACCGGCAGCCCGCCCGGCGTGGCCCCGCTGAACCCGGGCGACACGATACACGCCGGGATCGACGGTATTGGCGAGCTGCACCTGCGTGTCGGCCCCCGCCCTGCCGGGCAAACAGCCAACGCAGCCTGAGCCTGACGGAGACCCGACATGACCCAGAACAAGAAAATCGCCCTGGTCACCGGTGCCGGTAGCGGCATCGGCCGCGCCGTCGCCCTCGCCCTGCTGGAGGATGGCTTCAGCCTGGTGCTCGCCGGGCGCCGCGCCGAACCCCTGCAAGCCGTGGTTGCACAGGCGCTGGCAGCAGGCGGTGAGGCACTGGCCGTGCCCACCGATGTACGCGACGAGCAAAGCGTCGCGCAGCTGTTCGCCACCATCGAAGAAGTGCACGGCCGGCTCGATGTGATCTTCAACAATGCCGGCATCAACGCGCCCGCCGTGCCGGTGGACGAGCTGCCGTTGGAGAACTGGCGCAACGTCATGGCCACCAACGTCGATGGTGTGTTCCTGTGCGCCCGCGCCGCCTTCGGCCTGATGCGCCGCCAGCAGCCGCAAGGCGGGCGAATCATCAATAACGGCTCGATCTCGGCGCACACCCCACGCCCGTTCACCGCACCTTACACCGCCAGCAAGCATGCGGTGCTGGGCCTGACCAAGGCGCTGGCGCTGGATGGTCGGCCTTACCACATCGTGTGCAGCCAGTTGGACATCGGCAACGCCCTGACCGAGTTGTCCGAGCGCATGACCCGTGGGGTGCGCCAGGCCAATGGCGAGATCGCCGCCGAACCGATGCTCGACGTGCGCCATGTGGCCGATGCGGTGCGCTACATCGCAGCGCTGCCGCTCGACGCCAACGTACTGAACATGACCGTGATGGCCAGCAACATGCCGTTCGTTGGCCGTGGCTGATCCCTGTTTATGATGGAGTGACCGATGAAACCAGAAGTCCTGCAACTGAGCCCTATCCTGATCCCGCAGATCCGTGAGCGCCTGGAACAGCTGTTCACCGTACACCGTTACTACGAACAGGCCGACAAGGATGCCTACGTCAGCCAGTATGCAAGCAACATTCGGGGCGTGATTACCGGCGGCCACACCGGCATCAGCCAGGCGCTGATGGCGCGCCTGCCCAACCTCGAAGTGATCGCCGTCAATGGCGTCGGCACCGACGCGGTAGACTTGGCCTATGCCCGCGATCACGGCATCCAGGTGACGGCGACCCTCGGTGCGCTCACCGAGGACGTCGCCGATCTTGCCATCGGCCTGCTGATCGGCTTGTGCCGGGGTATCTGCACCGGTGACCGCTTCGTTCGCGCCGGCCGTTGGGCCACCAGCACCACGCCGCTGGCACCGCTGCCACTGGCCCGGCAGGTGTCGGGCATGCGCGTGGGCATCGTCGGCATGGGCCGGGTCGGGCGGGCGGTAGCACAGCGGGCGACAGCCTTCGGTTGCCCGATCCGCTACACCGATCTACAGGCGCTGGATGTGCCCTACGGGTTCGAGGCAGATCTGCTGCAGTTGGCCAAGGACAGCGATGCGCTGATACTCGCGGCGGCGGCTGACAAGGGCGAGGCGCTGATCAATCGCGACGTGCTGCGGGCGTTGGGCGCCGAGGGGTATCTGATCAATATCGCACGCGGCAAGCTGGTGGATGAACCCGCGTTGGTCGCGGCGTTGCAGGCCGGCGAGATCGCTGGCGCGGCGCTGGATGTGTTTGCCGATGAACCGCGAGCGCCCGAGGCGTTGTTCGAGCGCGAAGATGTAGTCCTGCAACCGCATCGCGCCAGTGCCACGGTACAGACACGCACGCGCATGGGCGAGATGGTGGTGGCCAGCCTGGTGGATGTATTTGCCGGACGCACACCGCAGGGGTTGGTTATCTAGTCGGCTTGTGCTGGCCTCTTCGCGGGAAGGCCCGTTCCCACAGGTGCAGCGCCGTATTTGAAGGCGGTGCAGATTCCGTAGGCGCGGGCGTGCCCGCGAAGAGGCCGGCACAGGCAGCAAAGGGGTATCAGGCCACCGCCAGCTCCACCGCCTCCCCCTTCAACCGCACCGGCCACACCCGCAACCTCTGCCCGGCATCCTCCAGGCACTCCCCACTCAGCAGGCTGAAGTGCTGCTTGTAGAGCGGCGCTGCCACCACCAACTCACCTTGCACACTGCCCACCAGCCCGCGGCCGATGATGTTGGCGCCGGAGCGTGGGTCGCGATTGTCCACTGCATACAGCGGCTGGGACTGCCCCGGCAGGTAGAACAACGCCACCTGGGCCCCATCGAACCAAACCACGACGCCGGAGTCGGCCACCAGGTCTTGTGCCTGGCACACCGTCTGCCAGTTTTCTTGCGTGTTCACAGCAGCATTGGCCAGGTTCATCAGACAGCCTCCTCGACAGTTGGGATCAGGTGCAGCGGTGCAGCAGGCCGGCGTTGCTCGCGTTCGCGCACGAAGTGCACGTCCGGGTCGGCGCGTCGGTCGTTGACGAAGGTGCGGAAGCGCTTGAGCTTCTCCGGGTCGTTGAGGGCATTGGCCCACTCGCATTCATACTGGTCGACCACCTGCTGCATCTGCGCTTCCAGCTCATTAGCCAGGCCCAGGCTGTCGTCGATGATCACCTGCTTCAGGTAGTCCAGCCCGCCTTCCAGGTTTTCACGCCACACCGAGGTGCGCTGCAGCTTGTCGGCCGTGCGGATGTAGAACATCAGCACGCGGTCGATCAGGCGTACCAGGGTTTCGTCGTCCAGGTCGGTGGCGAACAGCTCGGCATGCCGCGGGCGCATGCCGCCGTTGCCGCACACGTACAGGTTCCAGCCCTTGTCGGTGGCGATAACGCCGATGTCCTTGCTCTGCGCCTCGGCGCATTCACGGGTGCAACCCGATACCGCGAACTTGAGCTTGTGCGGGCTGCGCAGGCCCTTGTAACGGTCTTCCAGGCGCAGGGCCATGGCGACACTGTTCTGCACGCCGTAACGGCACCAGGTACTGCCCACGCACGACTTCACCGTGCGGGTCGACTTGCCGTAGGCGTGGCCGGTTTCGAAACCGGCCTCGATCAGTTCGCCCCAGATCAGCGGCAGCTCGTGCAACTGGGCGCCGAACAGGTCGATGCGCTGGCCACCGGTGATCTTGGTGTACAGGTCGTATTTCTTGGCCACCTGGCCGATGACGATAAGCTTGTCGGGGGTTATTTCACCACCGGGAATGCGCGGCACCACCGAATAGGTGCCGTTTTTCTGCATGTTGGCCATGAAGGTGTCGTTGGTGTCCTGCAGCGGTACCAGCGCCGGGTCCATGATCGGCTGGTTCCAGCACGAGGCGAGAATGTTGCCCACCGCCGGCTTGCAGATGTCACACCCCAGATGGCCCTTGCCATGGCGCTCGAGCAGTTCACTGAAGGTGCGGATACCCTCCACCCGCACCAACCCGTACAGCTCCTGCCGGGTGTAGGCAAAGTGCTCGCACAGGCTCTTGTCCACCGCCACGCCGCGGGCCGTCAGTTCGTGCTCGAAGACTTGCTTGAGCAGGGCCGCGCAACCGCCGCAGCCGGTCGCGGCCTTGGTGCAGCCCTTGACCGCAGCCAAGTCGCTACAGCCACTGTCGATCGCGGCGCACACCGCCCCCTTGCTGACGTTGTGGCAGGAGCAGATGGTCGCGCTGTCGGGCAGCGCATCGGCGCCCAACGCCGGCGCACCACCGCCTTGCGGCAGGATCAGCGCTGCCGGGTCGGCCGGCAGGGCGATGCCGTTCTGGGCGTACTGCAACAGGGTGTCGTAATAGCTGTTGTCGCCGACCAGCACCGCGCCGAGCACGTGCTTGCCGCTGGCATCCACCACCAAACGGCGGTAAGCGCTGTTGGCTTCATCGATGAAGCGATAGCTGCGCGCGCCCGGCGTGGCACCGTGGGCATCGCCGATCGAACCGACATCCACCCCCAGCAGCTTGAGCTTGGTCGACATGTCGGCGCCGGTGAACGCCACCGCCGCCTCGCCCATCAGCAGCCCAGCCAGGTTGCGCGCCATGCTGTAGCCTGGGGCGACCAGTCCGAACACACTGCCGTTCCACGAGGCGCACTCGCCGATGGCGAAGATGCGTGGGTCGCTGCTGCGGCAGTGGTTATCGATGACCACGCCACCGCGCGCGGCGATGTCCAGGCCGCAACCTCGGCCCAGTGCATCCTGTGGGCGGATACCGGCGGAGAACACGATCAGGTCGGTTTCCAGGTGCTCACCGCCGTCGAAGTTCATGCGGTAGCGGTAGGTTTCACCGGCACTGACCGACTGGGTGGCGCGCGCCAGGTGCACCCCCACACCCAGCGCTTCGATCTGCGCCTTCAACGCGGCACCGCCCTCGCCGTCCAGCTGTACCGGCATCAGCCGTGGGGCGAATTCCACCACGTGGGCTTCCAGCCCCAGCGACTTGAGGGCGTTGGCCGCTTCCAGGCCAAGCAGGCCACCGCCGACCACCACCCCTCGGCGGGCACCGGCTGCAGCAGCACGAATGCCATCGAGGTCGTCCAGGGTGCGGTAGACCAGGCGGGCATTGCCGCTGGAGCCTTCGATCGGCGGTACGAAGGGATAGGAGCCGGTGGCCAGCACCAGTTGGTCGTAGCCATAGCGACCTTCGGCAGTGACGACTTCGCGGCGCTCACGGTCGATCTCCAGCACGGCCTCACCCAGGTGCAGGTGCACGCCATTGGCGTCGTAGAAATCGTGCTCACACAGGGCCAGGGTTTCGGCACAGCTGCCGCCGAAGTATTCGGACAGGTGCACGCGGTCATACGCGCGTTGGCGCTCTTCGCCGAATACCCGCACCTCGAAGCGCTGCAGGGCGCCGCGACTGACCAGTTGTTCGACGCAATGGTGGCCGACCATGCCGTTGCCGACGATGACCAGTCGCTCTCGTTGCCCGCTGCTCGCTGTTGCCTTCATAAGCCGATCCTCGATCAAAAAAAAAGCGCCTGGAGCCGAAGCTCCAGGCGCCTTTGCCTGTATTCATCACGGTAGGGGGCCCGGTTGATCGCCGTTGATCAGTGGGCTTTGTTGTATCCAAGGTTAAGCAGGGAGCGTGCCAATCGGGTTGCCTGGGTTGCCTGGGTTGCGTGGGTTGCCTGTGTCGGCCTCTTCGCGGGTAAACCCGCTCCTACACTTGCGCTGGGCCCGCCCAGCCAATGCACATTCAAGGTGCACAACACCCCATCTTGGAGCACGTCAGTACACATCGCGCCGATAACGCCTGGCCTTGCTCAAGCCTTCGACATAAGCCGCCGCCGCCGCCGCATCCATCCGGCCATGCTCGGCGACGATTACCCGCAACGCCGCATCCACATCCCTGGCCATACGCTGCGCATCGCCACACACATAGAAATACGCCCCCGCCTCCAGCCACTGCCACAACAGCGCACCCTGCTCAAGCATGCGCTGCTGCACATAGATCTTCTCGACCTGGTCCCGCGAGAACGCCGTGTTCAGCCGCAGGTGCCCCGCCGCCTCCCAGGCCTGCAACTGCTCCTGGTAATAGAAATCGGTCGCTGCGTACTGCTCACCGAAGAACAGCCAGTTGTCACCTTTTGCCCCCCGTGCCTCTCGCTCCTCGAGGAACGCACGGAACGGTGCAATGCCAGTACCAGGGCCCACCATGATCACCGGCACGCTGTCGTCCTCGGGCAAGCGGAAGTGCTTCGACACCTGCGGGAAGATCGCCACTTTCTGCACCTGCGCACGGTCGGCAAGGAAGCTTGAGCACACGCCTTTACGTTCGCCATAACGCACCGTCGATACCGTCAGATGCACCTGGCCTGGGTGCGCCAGCGGGCTGGAACTGATCGAATAGAGCCGCGGCTGCAATGGCTTGAGCAGTTCCAGCCAGCTGGCCAGCGGCAACTGCTGGGGGAAAGCGCGCAGCACATCGACCAGCTGCCGGCCCCACAGCCAATCTTGCAGCTCGGCCTTGCATTCAGGCTGCAGCAACCGCTGCAGGTCAGGCGCATTGCTGGCAAATGCCTGCAGTTGTTGTGCAGTGACCTTGGCAATTTCCAGATGTGCTTGCAGGGCTTCGGCCAATGGCATGGCGCAATGACCTTTAAGCTCGACCATCGCCTGGCCATCGAGCTGCATCAGTGTCAGCAGCTCTTCTACCAGGGCCGGGCAGTTGCGCGGCCATACGCCCAAGGCATCGCCGGCAGCATAACTGAAGCCGCTGCCGCCCAGGTCGAAGACCAGCTGGCGGGTTTCCTTGCTGGCGCCGGGGCCATTGAGCAGGCGGTTTTCCAGCACGGTGGCCATCCAGGGTTGCTGCTTGCTGAAGGCCGATACGGGTGCAGCTTCACTCGCCGGAGGTGGCGCCGCGGCAGTGCCCAGTGCAGGTAATAACGCTTCGAGCCAACTGGCAAAGGCTTCGTCGAAGTCTGGCTCGCAGTCCACCCGTTGCAGCAGGCGCTGCCCTCCCAGCTCGGCCAGGCGCTGGTCGAGCTTGCGGCCAAAACCGCAGAACTGGTCGTAACTGGAGTCGCCCAAGGCCAGTACGGCATAGGGCAGCCCGGCGCAGTGGGCGCCCTCCTCGCCCTGCAAGGCCTGCCAGAATGCCGCGCCGCTGTCGGGCGCGTCGCCATCGCCAAAGGTGCTGGCGATCAACACCACACTGGCAACACCCTGCAGCTGGCTTGGGCTGACCGCCTCCAGGCAGCTGAGTTGCACGTTCAGACCAGCATCGCGCAGGCGCGCGGCACAGCGTTCGGCCAGTTGCTCACCATTGCCGGTCTGCGAGGCCCACAGCACCTGATGCCATGGCGCGGCCTGTGCCGCGATGGGCGCAGTTGCAGGCTGGGCGAACAGCCCGGCCAGCAAACCGTCGACAAACAAACGACGGCTGGCAGCCAGCGGCGCACTGGGCGGCAGGCGGGGTACGCCCTCGGCGCGGGCCTGGTCCAGGCCCAGCAGGAAACCTTGCAGGTAATGACGCTCTTCTTCGGCCAGCACCGGAACCGGCAGGGTGTGCAGGCCAAGCAGACGGGACAGGGTGGCGGTCGGCATGCGGACAGGCTCTACAGTGGCAGTGTTCAGATCAAGGGCGTCGATGCGCTCGCCTGCGACCCGCTCCAGGGCTATGGCGCAGTGTTTGAAGGCAGGCTGCAGCGACAGCGGGTCGACCGCATCGCAGGTCGCGGCATTGATCGCCAATTGCTCGCCGATCAGGTCATTCCAGTGAAACGGCGCAAAGCAGTTGCCCGGCATGACCCGGTCACTGATGCGCGCCGGCAACACGGCGTGCCCCCGGCGTGAGCGAACGGCCACCTGGTCCTTTTCAGCGACACCCAGCCGGGCGGCATCCTCGGGGTGAATCTCAAGGTAGGGGCCGGGCTCCAGCTTGTTCAGTGCCGGCACCTTGCCGGTCTTGGTCAACGTGTGCCATTGGTGCTGCACACGGCCAGTGTTAAGCACCATGGGGTAGTCATCGTCCGGCACTTCCGCTGCCGGCAACCAGGGCCGCGCAAAGAAGCGCGCCTTGCCGCTGGCGGTGGGAAAGGCCAGTGCCGGCCGCCTACCCCGGGCATCGAGCAGGAGCGCCTGGCTGCTGCCGTCGTTGAGGTAGCGCAGCGGGCTACGATGCTGCTCGCTGCCCGGTGCACAAGGCCACTGGCGCGGCTGTGTCCGCAATTCGGCATAGCCGATACCGCGCAGGTCATAACCGGTAACAGGGTTGTGGAAGCGGCGTATTTCCTCATACACCGCTTCGGCATTGGGGTAGTCGAAGGCGTCGGCATAGCCCATGGCACACGCCACGCGGGCAATGATCTGCCAGTCCGGCAAGCTTTGCCCGGGGGGCTCGACAGCGCGTGGCATCAGGGTCAGGTTGCGCTCGCTGTTGATCATCACACCCTCACCTTCGGCCCACAGCGCGGCCGGCAGGAGGATGTCGGCGTAGCGGTTGGTTTCGGTGTCGAGGAAGGCGTCCTGGGTAATGACCAGTTCGGCCTTGCGCAGGCCGTCGATCACTTGCTGGCGGTTGGCGACACTGGCTACCGGGTTGCTGCAGATGACCCAGCAGGCTTTCACTTCACCGGTTTTCATCTGCCCGAACAGCGCCACCGTACCCTCGCCACCCTCGCTGCGCAGGCTGCCGGGTGGCAGTTGCCACTGTCGCTCGACGAACGCGCGGTCGTCGTCCGCCAACGCTGAGCGCTGGCCTGGCAAGCCGGGGCCCATGTAGCCCATGTCGCGGCCGCCCATGGCATTGGGCTGGCCGGTCAGCGAGAACGGGCCGCTACCGGGGCGGCAGATGGCACCCGTGGCCAAATGCAGGTTACAGATGGCGTTGCTGTGCCAGGTACCGTGAATGCTCTGGTTCAAGCCCATGGTCCAGCAGCTCATCCAGTTGTTGGCGCTGCCGATCCATTCGGCGGCCTTGATGATATCGGCCTCGGCCAGCCCGGTGATGGCGGCGACGCGCTCGGGGGGGTAGTCGTCGAGGAAGGCCGGCAGTTCGTCCCAGCCTTCGGTGTGGCGGGCGATGAAGTCGGGGTGGGTGCGGCCATTGCGATGCAGCAGGTGCAAAAGGCCGTTGAGCAAGGCCATGTCGCTGCCGGGGCGCACCTGCAGAAACAGGTCGGCCTTGTCGGCGGTGGCGCTGCGACGTGGGTCGACGACGATCAGCTTCGCACCGGCCTTGACCCGATCAAGCAGGCGCAGGAACAGGATCGGGTGGCAGTCGGCCATGTTGGCGCCGATCACCAAAAATACGTCGGCGTGCTCGAAGTCCTGGTAACTGCCAGGTGGGCCATCGGCGCCAAGCGACAGCTTGTAGCCACTGCTGGCGCTGGCCATGCACAGGCGCGAGTTGGACTCGATGTGGCGCGTACGGATAAAGCCCTTGGCCAACTTGTTGGCCAGGTACTGGGCCTCCAGCGACATTTGCCCGGACACGTAGAGCGCCACGGCATCCGGGCCGTGCTGGTCGATGATGCTGCGCAGACGCTCGGCGGTGGCAGCGATGGCCTGGTCCATGCTGGTGCGCACTGGCGGCTGGCTGCGTTGCTGGCGCACATAGGCGTCGGCCATGCGCCCGCTGGCACTCAGTGGCAGGTGTGCGGTGAGGCCTTTGGTGCATAGGCGGCCAAAGTTGCTCGGGTGCAGCTTGTCGCCGCTGATCTTGCCGACCTTGCCATCGGCAACGCTCATGACGATGCCGCAGCCCACGCCGCAGTAGGGGCAGACGCTGCGTACTTCGCTGTTGGCCATGGGCGGGCTCCTGTGGAAAACGCAAAAAGGCGCCGGCTGCCCCGGCATGCTGATGCAAGCGGGGCAACACGGCGCCTTTGTCGTGAAGTGGTGAGGGCTGTCGACGTTGATAGCCCGGGATGAGGGTAGATCAGCAATTTATGGGCCAGCTATACCGGCCCTTTCGNGGCGCCGTACCTGTGGGAGCGGGCGTGCCCGCGAAGAGGCCTGCACAGGTTACGCACCATGCAGTGGCAAGCCGGTACCCGCTGGCGCTATGCTGGGGCAATTTCCAGCATGAGCAACTGCCCTCCCCCCATGTCCCAGGTGATCCTCAAGACCCCCGCCCAACTCGACCTGATGCGCCGCGCCGGCCAGCTACTGGCCCAGGTGTTCACCGAACTCGACAGCTTCATCCGCCCCGGCGTGACCACGATGCAGATCAACGACCGCGCCGAGGCGTTCATCGTCGATACGCTCAAGGCACGGCCAGCAAGCAAAGGCCAGTACGGTTTCCCTTACTCGCTCAATACGTCGGTGGACCACGTGGTATGCCACGGCATCCCCAAGGTCGATGAGGTGCTCAAGGAAGGCTCGATCATCAACGTCGACATCACGCTGGAACAGGGCGGCTACATTGCCGATTCGTCGAAGATGTATTGCATCGGCAAGATCAGCGAAGAAGCCCGGCGCCTGGTCGACACCACCTATGACGCGTTGTGGAAAGGCATCGAGCAGGTGCGCCCTGGGGCAACGCTGGGCGATATCGGCCATGCCGTTCAGGCCCATGCCGAGGCGGCGGGTTACAGCGTGGTGCGCGAGTATTGCGGCCACGGTATTGGCCAGCAGATGCATGAAGGGCCAGAGGTACTGCACATTGGCCAGCGCGGCATGGGCATGAAGCTGAAACCGGGGATGGTGTTTACCATCGAGCCGATGATCAACCAGGGTGGCCGCGGCACGCGCGAGTTGAAGGATGGCTGGACGGTGATCACCCGGGACCACAGCTTGTCGGCGCAGTGGGAGCATACCGTGGCGGTGACTGAGGGTGGGTATGAGGTGCTGACATTGCGGGAGGAGGAACGGCGTGGCTGAAGCTGCGGCAAACGCGTGCAGGTAGGGGGACAAAATTCAGGCACAAAAAAAGCGACCCTAGGGTCGCTTTCTTTGTTACTTCCGGGTGTTCAGTGGGCCCTGGAAGTGGAATATGGCGCAGCGGACGGGACTCGAACCCGCGACCCCCGGCGTGACAGGCCGGTATTCTAACCGACTGAACTACCGCTGCGCTATACATCGAGTGGTGGGTGATGACGGGATCGAACCGCCGACCCTCTGCTTGTAAGGCAGATGCTCTCCCGGCTGAGCTAATCACCCTTCGTCTCGGTGTGGCGCGCATTCTACGGAGCGTCCCGCACCCTGGCAAGCACTTTTTAAACTTTTTTCAAAAAAAACCTCAGGCCTTTCAAAGACCTAGCGTTGTCGGGCGATTCTTTCGTGCATAAGCCACTGCTGGCCCTCTGACAGGGCTGGCCTCAATTCACCGCTCGGAGAATAATGCCCGCCTTATGCATTAAGGAGAGATTGCCCCTCATGTGGTTCAAGAACCTGCTGACCTACCGCCTGACCCAGGAAGTTCCGTTCGAGCCTGAAGCGCTGGAAGCCGCCCTGGCCAGCAAGCCGGCCCGCCCCTGCGCCAGCCAGGAGCTGACCACTTATGGTTTCGTCGCGCCGTTCGGCAAAGGCGAAGACGCTCCCCTGGTGCATGTCAGCGGCGAGTACCTGCTGATTGCCGCGCGCAAGGAAGAACGCATCCTGCCGAGCAGCGTGGTCAACGACGCGGTCAAGGAAAAGGTCGAAGAGATCGAGACCGAGCAAATGCGCAAGGTCTATAAAAAGGAACGCGACCAGATCAAGGACGAAATCATCCAGGCGTTCCTGCCGCGTGCGTTCATCCGCCGCTCGATGATCTTCGCTGCCATTGCCCCACGCCTGGGCGTGATCCTGGTCAACTCGGCCAGCGCCAAGCGCGCCGAAGACCTGCTGTCGACCCTGCGTGAAGTGATGGGTTCGCTGCCCGTGCGCCCGGCCACGGTGAAGATTGCGCCGGTGGCCACCATGACCGACTGGGTCAAATCGCAGCAAGCCGCCGAAGGCTTCTATGTGCTGGACGAGTGCGAACTGCGCGACACCGCCGAAGATGGCGGTATCGTGCGCTGCAAGCGCCAGGACCTGACTGGCGAAGAGATCCAGCTGCACCTGAGCACTGGCAAAGTGGTGACCCAGCTGGCCCTGGCCTGGCAAGACAAGCTGTCGTTCATTCTCGACGACAAGATGGTGATCAAGCGCCTGAAGTTCGAAGAGCTGCTGCAGGAGCAGGCCGAGCAGGACGGTGGCGATGAGGCTGCGCAACAGTTCGACGCCAGCTTCCAGCTGATGATGATGACCTTTGCCGAATTCCTGCCGGTGCTGTTCGAGGCGCTGGGTGGTGAAGAGATTCCGCAAGGGGTCTGACGGGTATGAGATGCGGTGCTGGCCTGTTTTCTGCCAGCACCGGCCTCTTCGCGGGTAAACCCGCGCCTACGACGGCCTGCACCCAATCACCAATGTGTGCCCACCCCCGATCAGGTGTAGGAGCGGGTTTACCCGCGAATACGGTAGCGGCGGCAACGGTGAACGACGGGTGGAAATTGGCCAGCAGGCCCGGCCCATTCGCGGACAAACCCGTGCCTACACATTTTGAGCAAGACAGTTGACCCTACAAGTGGGTGTGGTACCCCTTGCAGGCGTGGACTTGCCCGGAAGGCCGCAGATTGGCACCATGATGCACACTGTGAGGACGACCTCACGACGCACCGCGTGACCATTCCGGGGACGGCCCCATCATTCAAACGATGGAGACACACTCATGTCCTGGATCATCCTGTTTTTCGCCGGCCTGTTCGAGGTTGGCTGGGCCGTCGGCCTCAAATACACCGACGGTTTCACTCGACCACTACCCACTGTCCTTACCGTCGGCGCCATGGTCATCAGCCTGGGCCTGCTGGGCCTGGCCATGAAGGAGTTGCCGCTGGGCACCGCCTATGCCATCTGGACCGGCGTAGGCGCAGTCGGTACGGTCATCGCCGGGATCATGCTGTTCGGCGAGTCCATGGCCCTGGTGCGGCTGGTCAGTGTGGCGCTGATCGTCTGCGGCCTCGTCGGCCTGAAAGTCAGCGCCAGCTAACCCCCTATCGCAGAGGGCCGCGCAGGCGGCTGACCTGTTCGCGCAACACTTCAGGCTGCGCCGCCTCCACCGGGACGGCGGCGCCTGCCACGATGGTCACCCGCGACCACAGGCGCTTGAAGAAGCCCTTGGCCGGGTCGCGGCTGAAGAAGCTACCCCACAACCCCTGCAAGGCCAGCGGAATCACCGGTACCGGCGTTTCTTCGAGGATGCGGCTGACCCCACCCTTGAAGACATCGATTTCGCCATCGCCCGTCAGCTTGCCTTCCGGGAAGATGCACACCAGCTCGCCATCAGCCAGGTACTCGGCAATCCGCGCGAAGGCCCGCTCGTACGTCGCCTGGTCTTCGTTACGCCCGGCAATCGGGATGGCACCGGCAGTGCGAAACACGAAGTTGAGCACCGGCAGGTTGTAGATCTTGTAGTACATGACAAAGCGGATCGGCCGGCGTATGGCCCCGCCCAGCAGCAACGCATCGACGAACGACACGTGGTTGCACACCAGCAACGCTGCACCTTCGTCGGGGATGCGCTCGAGGTCTCGGTGCTGCACGCGGTACATCGAATGGCTGAGCAGCCAGATCAGGAAGCGCATGGTGAACTCGGGCACGATCCTGAAGATATAGGTGTTGACCGCGATATTGAGCAGCGACACCACCAGGAAAAGCTGCGGGATGCTCAGCTTGGCCACGCCTAGCAGGATGATGGTGAGCACCGCCGACACCACCATGAACAAGGCATTGAGGATGTTGTTGGCCGCGATTACCCTGGCGCGCTCGTCCTCGGCCGTGCGGGCCTGGATCAACGCATACAGCGGCACGATGTAGAAGCCGCCGAACACACCCAGGCCAATGATCGACAGCAAGATCCACCAGGCCTGGCTCATGCCCAGCAGTGCCAGCCAGTCGTGCGGCGCTGCTGCAGCCGGTACATCACCAGAGTGCCACCACCACAGCAGGCCGAACAGGGTCAGGCCGAACGAACCGAACGGCACCAGGCCGATTTCCACCTTGCGTCCACTGAGCCGCTCACACAGCAGCGAGCCCAGGGCAATGCCCACCGAGAACAGGGTCAGCACCAGGGTCACCACGGTGCCGTCACCGTGCAGCCAATCCTTGGCATAGGCCGGGATCTGCGTGAGGTAGATAGCGCCAACAAACCAGAACCACGAGTTGCCGACGATCGAGCGCGACACCGCCGGCGGCTGGCCCAGGCCCATGCGCAAGATCACCCACGACTGCTTGAAGATGTTCCAGTCCAGCGGCATTTGCGGCGAGGCGGCAGCCGCCCGCGGGATCCAGCGGCTGGCGAGGTAGCCGAGTACCGCCGTGCCGACCACGCCACCGGCCACCACTGTTGCGTAGCTGTCGGCCGACATCATCACCCCCGCGCCGATGGTGCCGGCGAGGATGGCGAGGAAGGTGCCGGTTTCCACCAGCCCGTTACCGCCCACCAACTCTTCCTCGCGCAGGGCCTGCGGCAGGATCGAATACTTCACCGGGCCGAACAGCGCCGAGTGGGTCCCCATACCGAACAGGGCCACCAGCATCAGCCACAGATGGTTGGTGACAAAGCCCAGCGCACCCATCGCCATGATCACGATTTCGGCCAGTTTGATTGCACGGATCAGCGCATCCTTGGCGAACTTCTCGCCAAACTGCCCGCCCAGCGCCGAAAACAGGAAAAACGGCAGGATGAACAGCAAGGCACACAAGTTGACCCAGATCGATCGGTCACCATCGCCCAGGCTGAGCTTGAACAAAATCGCCAGGATCAGCGACTGCTTGAACAGGTTGTCGTTGAAGGCACCCAGCGACTGAGTGATGAAAAACGGCAGGAAACGCCGCTTGCCGAGCAAGGTGAATTGCGAAGAGTGACTCATCGTCCTTGGTCCTGAGGGCTTTTCAATTGGAGGCTCGCCAAGCGCGCCGGGCCACAAATCTGCATGGGAAATGCGCTGGCTGGCAAGCACAGGCTCAGGCATGGCCACGCAAGATTGCGTTCAAGGACCTGCCAGCAGTTGCAGCACTGGCGCTACGTCACTCGAAGCCAAACAACGCCCGCGCGGTATCCACCAACAGCGCCTGGCGCAACTGCGCTGAACACCCTAAGGCCTCGAACTGTTCGACAGCGGTGCCGAAACTGACCTCCGACTCATGCTGGGTATGCGGCCAGTCACTGCCCCACATCAACCGCTCTGCGCCGTAATGGGCTTCCAGCGCGCACAGCGCCTGACGGGCGAATGCCAGGTTCTCTTCCGGCGAGCCCTGCAGCCTGTAGATGCCGGACACCTTCACCCACACCTTGCCCCCACCGCTCAGGGTCAGCAGTTCGGCAAACCCCGGCTGGCCCAGGCCAAGGCGGGCATCCGGGCGGCCGAAATGGTCAATCACGATGTCCAGCCCGTAAGGCTGCAATGCCCGCACCAGCACTGGAATGTCCGCCACCTGACGGTGCAGTTCCACGTGCCACCCCTGCTCGCCGATGCGCTCCAGCAGGGGCCGCCACTGAGCGCCGGTCAGGTCAGGCATGTCGTGCCCCATGAGGTTGAGGCGTACCCCCCTGACTCCCAACCGGGCCATTTCCGCCAAGGTCGCCGGCTCGACCTCCCGCTCCAGCATCACTACCCCGCGCAGCTGCCCCGGCACGGTCTGCAAGGCGCTGAGCAGGTAGCGGTTGTCCGTACCCAGGAAGCTGGGCTGAACCAGTACGCCATGGCTGCAACCATGGGCCCGCAGTTGGCCCAGGTAGTCGCCCAGCGGCGCATCGTAACTGGGCGCATAACGCCGCTGGCGGGCCAGGTTCAGCCCACGGCTGAACACGTGGGCGTGGCTGTCGATGGCAGTCAGGTGCAAAGCAGGTGCGTCGGGCATGGTTCTCATACAAACACGTTCAGGTTACTTGGCGACGGCACCGGCCGTTTCCGGCGCAGGTGCAGATTCAAGGTTGCGGCCACGGGTTTCGGGCAGGCACAGGGCTGCGATCACCGCAACGCCATACGCGATGCCGGCATCGATGCCGATGGCACTGCCCAGCGACATCGACTCGCTCATGTGCCCGACCAGGAACGGGAACACGGCCGACAGCACGCGACCGAAGTTGTAGCAGAAGCCCACCCCGGCGCCGCGCACGTCAGCCGGGTACAGCTCATTGAAAAACGCACCCAGGCTGGCCGGGATGCCGGCGGCGAAAAAGCCCAGCGGGAAGCCGAGGAACAGCATCTGGGTATTGGTCAGCGGGAAGAACACGTAGGCCTGCACGGTCAGTACACAGCACAGGGCGAACAGCAGGATGTTCTTGCGCCTGCCAATACGGTCGATCAGCAGGCCGCTGACCACGCAGCCGCACCAGAAGGCCAGGATGATCACCGCCAGGTAACCGCCCGAGTTCAGCACCGAAAGGTTGCGCTCTGTCTTGAGGAAGGTCGGCAACCAGGTCATCACCGCGTGGTAGCCACCGTGGGCACCCAGGCCGAGCAAGCCGCCCAGCAGGGTCACACGCAGCAGTTCCGGGCGAAAGATGCCAGCCATCGACTGCAAGAAGCTGGAGGGAATGGCTTTTTCTTTCTGCAGGCGCTGGAAGCTGTCCGGCTCAGGCACGTTGCGGCGTACCCAAATGATCAGCAGCGATGGCAGCAGACCGACGAAGAACATCACCCGCCAGGCAAACTCCTGCGGCACCAGTGAGTAGATCAGCGTAAACAGTGCCACCGCCAGCCCCCACCCCACAGCCCAGGCACTCTGCACCGTGCCCATGACCTTGCCGCGATACTTGGGGTTGATGGTTTCGGCCATCAGCACCGCGCCGGCTGCCCATTCGCCACCGATGCCAAAGCCTTGCATGGCCTTGACGAACAGCAACGGGTAGAAGCCGGTGACGAACGCCGAAAGGAAGGTGAAGAACGAGAACCAGAGAATCATCCATTGCAGGGTACGCACGCGACCATAGCGGTCGGACAGTGTGCCACCCAGCCAGCCGCCGATTGCCGAGGTCACCAGGGTCAGGCCACTGATCAGGCCGGCATCGCCCTTGGTCAGGGAGAACGCAGCGATCAGCGCGGGGATGGCCAGGCCGAACATTTGCACTTCCAGCGCATCGAGCGACCAGCCGCCGAAACAGGCCCAGAATGTCTTGCGTTCCCGTGAGGTGATCTCGCGATACCAGCTGAACATGATTGTTATCCTTCTATTCGTGGTGTGACGGGCAGGCGAAGCCACTGCGCCGTGGCAGCACGGCGCAGACAGGTAAAAGGGTGAAGCGACCGGTTTAGCGAATGTCGATGCGGTAGCGGAAGTGCTGCGCATGGCCGCGCGAGCGGCGCCATTCCAGAGGTTTGCCGGCGTAGTCGCGGGCCAGGCGCTCGATCACGACCACCGGGCTGTCGGCCGGCAGTTGCAGCAAGCGGCCATGCACCGCGTCGACCGCTTCGGCGGTCAGGGTTTCTTCGGCGTAGGCGACCACCTGACCGCACAGCGCTTCGTAGATCGGGTACAGCAATGGGCCCTTGCTGTTCAAATCCACGTCCAGCAGCGGCTGGAAGGTTTGGCGCGGCAGCCAGATTTCTTCGGCCAGCACCGGCTGGGCGCCGAGCAGACGTGTGCGAATGATGCGGATCACTTCTGCCTCCCCTGCCAGGCCCAATGCCTCGGCCACTGCCGAAGGCGCCGGCAGCGACTCGATGGAAAGAATGCGGCTTTCCGGCACTATGCGCTCGCCATTGGCGGCCTCGAAACGGAAGAAGCGGAACAGCGACGACTGGAACTGTGGGCGGCGAATGAAGGTGCCGCGGCCCTGCTGGCGCTCCAGCACGCCTTCGGCCACCAGGACATCGACGGCCTTGCGCACGGTACCAATCGACATGTCGAACTCGGTGGCCAAGGCTGCTTCGGTCGGGATCGCTTCCCCCGGGCGCCAGCGGTTGTTGGCAATTTGCGCGACCATGTGGTCGCGCAGTTGTTGGTAGCGGGGCAGTCGAGCATCACCGGTCAATGGGTGCATGGGTCTCGCTCTCGTCTTGTTATATAAACATATATATGAATTTTTCGAGAGTATTCCCTGAGCCTGACGGGCTGTCAATCCTCCGCCTGTCGCCCTTTTGCAGGCGAAACGGCCTTGTGTCGGGAAGGGCAGTGAAGCCGCCCGATTCACTGTAAGGGTGCCGGTGCTGCTACAAGGACCGCATGTGGCTTATGCTTGTGCTCGGCAAACCCGCACAACAAGGACGTGGCAATGCTCGCCGCCATAAAACGCTACCCGCACACCGTTCGCCTGCTGCTCACCACCACCTTCACGCTTACCGTCGCCCGCGCCCTCACCCTGCCCTACCTGGTGGTTTACCTGGCCGACAATTTCCAGCTGCCGATCAGCCAGATCGGTCTGCTGATCGGTGGCGCGCTGATCGTCGCCTCGCTGTTGAGTCTGTACGGTGGTCATCTGGTCGACACCTTGAGCAACCACACGCTGGTCAGCGCCAGTACCCTGCTGTTCGCCCTGGCCTTCGTCGGCGCGGTCGCCAGCCGTTCGGCACTGCCGTTCTTCTTCTGTCTGGTGTTGATCAACCTGGCCCTGGCAGTGGTCGACATTGCTGCCAAGGCGGGCTTCTGCGCGTTACTGCCGGTGGATGAGCGGGCCGAGGTATTCGCCATCAAGTACACCCTCAGCAACGTCGGCTACGCCGCCGGCCCGTTGCTGGGCGTGGCCATGCTTGAACTGAACGACCATGTGCCGTTCCTCGCCTCTGCCCTGCTTGGCCTGGCCATGTGCCTGGCTTACTGGCGCCTGGGTGATCGCAGCCTGCAGGCCAGCGCGCCGGACAAACCTGCGGCCGGCTTCGGCCAAGTGGCGCTGGGGCTGGCGCGGGATCGCCGGCTGGTGTGCTTTACCGTGGGTGGGGTGCTGAGCGCGGTGGTGTTCGGCCAGTTCACCGCCTACCTGTCCCAGTACCTGGTGGTCACCAGCAACCCGGCCGAAGCGGCACGGCTGATCGGCTATCTGGTCACCACCAACGCCGTGACGGTCATTGCCTTGCAGTACCTGATTGGCCGGCGCATCAGCCGCCAGCGCCTGATGCCGTGGCTGTTGGCCGGTATGGGCCTGTTCATCGCCGGCTTGCTGGGTTTTGCGCTGGCGGGCTCGGTACTGGCCTGGTGCCTGGCGATGCTGGTGTTCACGCTGGGCGAAATCATCGTGATCCCGGCCGAGTACATGTTTATCGACCTGATCGCACCGGAGCACTTGCGCGGGGTGTATTACGGCGCGCAGAACCTGTCCAACCTGGGGGCCGCGCTGGGGCCGGTGATGGTGGGGTTTGCACTGGTACACCTGTGGCCGGGGGCAGTCTTCTACCTGCTGGTGTTGTCGGTGATACTGGCAGGGGTGTTCTATGGGTTGGGTACCCGCAGGGGTTGATGTTGCCTGTTCCGGCCTCTTCGTGGGTGAACCCGCTCCTACAACCATCGTCTGCGCTGACGAAGCGGCACTTGCGTGCCAGACTGATTGATCGGGACCGCGTTACCTTTTTGCTTCGGAGTCTTCATGTCGTTGTCCAGCGGGCTGATCGCCGTGGTCGCCCTGGCCTATATGGCCATCATGTTCGCCATCGCCTTCTATGGCGACCGCCGCAGCACGCCATTGCCGCCAAAGCTGCGTGCCTGGGTGTACAGCCTGTCGCTGGCCGTGTACTGCACCAGCTGGACCTTCTTCGGCGCGGTCGGCCAGGCCGCCGAACAGCTTTGGGCATTCCTGCCCATCTACCTGGGCCCGGTACTGCTGCTGATCTTCGCGCCGTGGGTGCTGCAGAAGATGGTGTTGATCAGCAAGCAGCAGAACATCACCTCGATCGCCGACTTCATTGCCGCACGCTACGGCAAGTCGCAGACCCTGGCAGTGGTGGTGGCGCTGATCTGCCTGGTCGGCGTGCTGCCGTATATCGCCTTGCAGCTCAAGGGCATCGTACTGGGCGTGAACCTGTTGATCGGCGCCAACGCCGACGCCACCGGCACACGCGTGCAGGACACCGCGCTGGTGATATCGCTGGTACTGGCGCTGTTCGCCATCGTCTTCGGTACCCGCAGCCTGGATGTGACCGAACACCACCGCGGCATGGTCCTGGCGATCGCCTTCGAATCGCTGATCAAGCTGCTGGCGTTTCTTGCCGTGGGCATCTTCATCGTTTTCAACCTGTATGACGGCTTCGACGACCTGTTCAGCCAGGCCCGCCAGTCGATCCACTTGCAGGACTATTGGAAAGAAACCATCAATTGGCCGTCCATGGTGGTGCAAACCGCCGTGGCGATGATGGCAATCATCTGCCTGCCCCGGCAGTTCCACGTTACCGTGGTCGAGAACATCGAACCGCAGGACTTGCGCCTGGCGCGCTGGGTATTCCCCATGTACCTGGCACTGGCCGCGCTGTTCGTGGTGCCGATTGCCCTGGCCGGGCAGATGCTGCTGCCCGGCACGGTGATCTCCGACTCGTTTGTCATCAGCCTGCCCCTGGCCGAGGCGCACCCGAGCCTTGCCCTGCTGGCGTTCATCGGCGGCGCCTCGGCGGCTACCGGCATGGTGATCGTCGAGGCCGTGGCGCTGTCGACCATGGTGTCCAACGACATGCTGCTGCCCTGGCTGCTGCGCCGCAACAACGCCGAGCGGCCTTTCGAAGCGTTCCGCCACTGGATGCTTTCGGTACGCCGGGTAACCATCGTGGTGATCCTGCTGCTGGCCTATGTCAGCTACCGCCTGCTGGGTTCCACCGCCAGCCTGGCGACCATCGGCCAGATCGCCTTTGCCGCTGTGACCCAGCTCACCCCGGCCATGCTTGGCGCGCTGTACTGGAAGCAGGCCAACCGTCGCGGCGTGTTCGCCGGCCTGGCCGCTGGCATTTTCCTGTGGTTCTACACCTTGGTGCTGCCGATTGCCGCGCACAGCCTGGGCTGGTCGTTGCAGTTGTTCCCTGGCCTGGCGTGGCTGCACGGCAACCCGCTGAACCTGCCGATCAGTCCACTGACCCAAGGTGTGGTGCTGTCACTGGCGGGCAACTTCACCCTGTTCGCCTGGGTTTCGGTGCTGTCGCGCACACGGGTTTCCGAGCACTGGCAGGCCGGCCGGTTCATTGGCCAGCAGACCAGCGCGCGGCCCAGCAGCAAGCCGCTGCTGGCGGTGCAGATCGACGACCTGTTGACCCTGGCCTCGCGCTTTGTCGGGGAAGAGCGCGCACGGCAGAGCTTCATCCGCTTTGCCTACCGCCAGGGCAAGGGCTTCAACCCGAACCAGAACGCCGATGGCGACTGGATCGAGCACACCGAACGCCTGCTGGCCGGGGTACTCGGTACCTCCTCGACCCGCGCCGTGGTCAAAGCGGCCATCGAAGGCCGCGACATGCAGCTGGAAGACGTGGTGCGCATCGCTGACGAAGCCAGTGAGGTGCTGCAGTTCAACCGCGCCCTGCTGCAAGGCGCCATCGAGAACATCAACCAGGGCATCAGCGTGGTCGACCAGAACTTGCACCTGGTGGCCTGGAACCGCCGCTACCTGGAGCTGTTCAACTACCCGGACGGGCTGATCAGCGTAGGGCGACCGATTGCCGATATCATCCGCTACAACGCCGAGCGCGGCCTGTGCGGCCCCGGCGAGGCGCAAGTGCATGTGGCGCGGCGGCTGCACTGGATGCGTCAGGGCCGCGCGCACTCCTCCGAGCGGCTGTTCCCCAATGGCCGGGTGATCGAGCTGATCGGCAACCCGATGCCGGGCGGCGGCTTTGTCATGAGCTTCACCGACATCACCCCGTTCCGCGAGGCCGAGCAGGCCCTGCGCGATGCCAACGAACGCCTTGAACAACGCGTGGCGGAGCGCACCCACGAACTGTCGCAGTTGAACCAGGCGCTGTCCGAAGCCAAGAGCCAGGCCGAAGCGGTGAGCAAGTCCAAGACCCGCTTCCTGGCCGCCGTCAGCCATGACCTGATGCAACCGTTGAACGCCGCACGGCTTTTCTCTGCCGCCTTGTCGCAACAGGCCGAGGGCATGAACGAAGAGGCCCAGCAGTTGGTACAGCACATGGACAGCTCGCTGCGCTCGGCTGAAGAGCTGATCAGCGACCTGCTGGACATCTCGCGCCTGGAAAACGGCAAGATCACCCCGGATGCCAAACCCTTCGCCCTCAACGAGCTGTTCGACACCCTGGGCGCCGAGTTCAAGCTGCTGGCGGCCGAGAAAGGCCTGGAGTTCCGCCTGCGCGGCAGCCGCCTGCGGGTGGACAGCGACATGAAACTGCTACGCCGGGTGCTGCAGAACTTCCTCACCAATGCCCTGCGCTACGGCAAGAGCCCGATCCTGCTAGGCGCGCGCCGACAGGGCGAGCGCCTATGGCTGGAGGTCTGGGACCGTGGCCCGGGCATTGCTGACGACAAGCTGCAAGTGATCTTTCAGGAGTTCAAGCGCCTGGACAGCCACCAGACCCGTGCCGAGAAGGGGCTAGGCTTGGGCCTGGCCATCGCAGACGGCCTGTGTCGGGTGCTGGGGCATCCGCTGGAAGTGCGCTCATGGCCAGGCAAGGGCACGGTGTTCCGCGTCAGCGTACCGATTGCACGCCAGACCGCCGCGGCGCCAAGCGCGCCCGTGGAACAACAGGGCGGCCAGCCACTGGCCGGGTTGCACGTGCTATGCGTGGACAACGAAGACAGCATCCTGATCGGCATGAACAGCCTGCTGAGCCGCTGGGGTTGCCAGGTATGGACCGCGCGCAACCAGGCCGAATGCGAAGCCCTGCTGGCCAAAGGCATGCGCCCGCACCTGGCATTGGTGGACTACCACCTGGACGACGGCGAGACCGGCACCGGACTGATGGGCTGGCTTCGAGCACGGCTGGGTGAGCCGGTACCCGGTGTAGTGATCAGCGCCGACGGCAGCAAGGAAACCATCGCCCTGGTACATGCATCAGGGCTGGACTACCTGGCCAAACCGGTCAAGCCGGCGGCCTTGCGCGCCCTGCTCAATCGCCATCTGAGCCTGGCTCAGTAACCGCTACGTCGGGCAGCGCCTCGTCGGACAGCGCCCGCTCCAGCAGGTCTGCCGGCAAACTCTTGCTGGCACGGGCGCCCAGTAGCTTAAGCTGCTCGCTGCGGCTGACCAGGTTGCCACGCCCTTCGCACAGCTTGTTGCGCGCGGCGGCATAAGCCTTGTCCACCTGCTGCAAGCGGCTGCCCAGCTCGTCCAGGTCCTGGATGAACAGCACGAACTTGTCGTAGAGCCAGCCGGCACGCTCGGCAATTTCGCGGGCGTTCTGCCCTTGACGCTCCTGCTTCCACAGGCTGTCGATCACCCGCAAGGTCGCCAGCAACGTGGTAGGGCTGACAATCACGATCTGCCGGTCGAAGGCCTCCTGGAACAGGTTCGGCTCGGCCTGCAGGGCCGCCGAAAAGGCCGCCTCGATGGGCACGAACAACAACACGAAATCCAGGCTGTGCAGGCCTTCAAGGCGGCTGTAGTCCTTGCTCGACAGGCCTTTGACGTGGCTGCGCAGCGACTGCACATGCTGCTTGAGCGCAGCTTCGTCGTTGCCGGCAACGAACTGCTGGTACGCAGTGAGGCTGACCTTGGCGTCCACCACCACCTGCTTGTCGCCGGGCAGCATGATCAGCACATCCGGCTGGAAACGCTCGCCATCGGCGCTTTTCAGGCTGACCTGGGTCTGGTATTCGCGGCCCTTTTCCAGGCCGGCATGCTCCAGCACGCGTTCGAGGATAAGCTCACCCCAGTTACCCTGGGTTTTCTGGCCCTTCAAGGCCTGGGTAAGGTTGGTGGCTTCGTCGGACAGGCGCAGGTTCAGCTGTTGCAGGCGCTCCAGCTCCTTGCCCAGCGAGAAGCGCTCGCGGGCCTCTTGTTGATAGCTTTCCTCCACGCGTTTTTCAAAGGCCTGGATGCGCTCCTTGAGCGGGTCGAGCAACTGGCCAAGGTGCTGCTGGCTGGTCTGGGCGAAGCGCTGCTCGCGCTCGTCGAAGATCTTGGTGGCCATGTCGGCGAACTGGGCGCGCAAGGTGTCACGGGCCTCCTGCAGGTCTTCCAGGCGTTGCTGGTGGCTTTCCTGCTGTTCACGCAGTTCTGCGTCCAGGCGCGCGGTTTGCGCTTCCAGGCGGCGCAGTTCGGCTTCGCGGTTGGCGCGCTCAAGGCTCCAGGCGTGGGCCGCATCACGGGCATTGTCGCGGTCGATCTGCAGCAGCTCCAGCTCACGGCCTTGGGCGGCCAGCTGGGCCTGTTTGACGGCGTTGGCCTCACTGAGGTCGCTGACCTCGTCGCGACTGGCGTCCAGTTGCGCCTGCAGGCCAGCCTGGGCCAGCTGGGCAGCGTTGAGGCGCTCTTCGAGCAAGGCCTGCTCACCTTGCCGTGCGCCCTGGCGGCGCTGCACCTGCATGACCCACACCAGGCAGGGTATTGCGCCTGCCACCAAGCCCAGCAGAATGCTGGCCAGATCCACTGTCATGCTTACCCCGAACGCTCTGATGCAAATAGAGTGCAGCTTATCAGCCTGATGGGTGTGTTGCCTGCATCCGCCTCTTTGCGGGGAAGCCCGCTGCGCAAGCCTGAAGGCAAAGCCCGCACGGTCGCCCGTAGGAGCGGGTTTACCCGCGAAGAGGCCGGCCCTGCTGGCCAATTTCCACCCGCCGTTCACCGTTGCCGCCGCTACCTTATTCGCGGGTAAACCCGCTCCTACACACGCATCGGGGGTTGAACACAGGCCACCGTAGGAGCGGGTTTACCCGCGAAAGGGCCGGGCCTGCTGGCCAATTTCCACCCGCCGTTCACCGTTGCTGCCGCTACCGTATTCGCGGGTAAACCCGCTCCTACCACGGCGGTTGACACACATCGGTGATTGCTCGCGAAAGGGCCCGTGCAGGCAAAAAAGCTCAGACAGAAAACCACTGTCGCAACAAGCGCCGCGCTTCCTGCGACCCCTGCCCTGCCGCAAGCTCAAGCCAATAGCGCGCCTGCTCCGGCTCGTTGTGCTGACACAGCCGAGCGTACTCCAGCTGCGCCCGCCGATCCCCTGCGCGGGCAGCCTGACGCAGCAGCTCATGGCCTATACGCCGGTCACGGGCGTTGCCACAATCGCGGCACAGCATCTGCCCCAGGCGGCTCTGCGCCACAACCACACCTTGGCGCGCCGGCTGCTTCAACAAGCGCCCGGCCAGGTGCTTGACCTGAGGGTTGTCGCCCAGACGCGGGCTGTCGAGCAACCACAGGGCCACTTTCAGGGAAAAGCGTTTGGCAGGAGGTGCAGATGTCGATGCAGCGGGGCTGGAAAGGTGTTTACCGCGAAACTTCATGAGCAACAGGTTTGGTAACTCGAAAGGCGCGCCACTCTACTCTTTTTTTTTCGCCCTGGCCTGTCGATTTCTGAAGGATTGAAAAAAAATTCAATGATCTTTTCTTGACGTTTTCAGGTGGATGACCAACCGGTCTGTTGGAGCATGGCGATTGTCGGACAGTCCATCCCATTGCTGGCACGCCCGTGCTAGAGCAAGCGCTCGGGACAATCCACAGTTCCTGTGGATAACTCGGTGGACAACCCCCTCTCATACCCCTCAAACCCCCGTGAATTGGGGGCTTTGGTCAAACTGACGATTTTTTCACCAGCTAAAAATAGTGTTTTTTTTCATTGACTTAACCACGCAGTCAAGGCATTGGCGAGGCTGCTGGGTGGTGTTGCCAAGCCGTTACAAGCGCTGCCCCGAATGTGAACAAGTGCACCATAAACCTCCATTTGGGTGCACGAAAAGGGCACATCGGACGGCATTTGGGCCATTTGCCCCCTCTTCCCAGCAGCGAAAATTCGCGCCATACTGCGCGGCTCACCTGAACAAACGTAGTGCTTGCCAAACATCTTCGCTTCCGGTAAGGTGCCCCTCGTTAGTACCAAGCTGAAAGTCAATTCTGGCCGCAAGCGTCCTTGCAGGCTCGCTCCCCCCAAGAGCGTCCCTGCTGAAACAAGGACCGGCCCATTCAATGATTCCCTCGCCAGCCTTACGCTGCGCAAGCACGAATCACATGACAGATTGATCAGGATCCCACCTCGACGGCCTAGAACCTTGGCCCCGGCGTGCTGCCTGCCTTCCGAAGTACCTACCAGTCAGCCCAAGCGCCTACATTTGATTGCGCCCCCTCTGGCTGCCCTGTTCCAGTCAGGTTCGTTCGTCCCTTAATAAAGGCGTCACTGGAACGTTTCTATCATGCACGGATCATATCCCCCGTGTTTAAAGCAGGAACCTCCAACAATATGCAAACTCATCATCAGATTCAGGCTGCCATTGGCACCCTCTCCCAGGCCTTCTCGCCGTTGAAGTGCCTTATCGTTGCCCCACGCAAGGGCAGCTTCAGCTTTACCTTGGTAGACGAACACGGCGTTGCCTGCCACACCGAACGCCTGTACCACGAGCAGTACAGCCGCCATGAACCGCTGCAGGCGGTGATCGCCCGGACGCGTCAGTCGCTCACCGCGTGACCGGCGAATACCGCGGTATTCAAGCGCTGAATCATCCAATCGCAAGACTGCCTGAACGCCTTTGGCGTAATTGCCTTAGGGCATATAGCCCGGAGCATCAGGCAGTAATCGATTTAAAAACAGCTCTTTACACCACGATTATCACACTACACTTCAACTCGAGCGGTGCTTTCCGCTCCCGGCGGGCCTGATCATTCACCAGCTGCCAAGCTCCAGCGCCCGTCCGGCCCTTACCTGCTCGAGGGCATCATGGGTATTGCGGCGAATGAATTGTGTCAGTATGTGATCCGACCCACCCTGGTCTACCTGAACCGTCACTGCGCCAGCGCCGAAGCCTTGCTACTGGGTATCGCCGCCAGCCAGTCAGCACTCGGCTCAGCCCTGCACGACCGACGCGGGCACGGCCTCTACCGCATCGGCGAACATCGTCACCAGGCGCTCTGGGACGAATACCTGGCCCGTGACCCCGACCTCGCCAGCCTGGTCCGCGGCCTGGCCAGCCAGCATGCCTTCCTGGGTGGCCCGCACCTGGAGCTCACCGTCAACCTGCGCTATTCCACTGCCATTGCCTGGATGCTCATCGAAGAGCAGGCCACCCCATTGCCTGCGGCGGACGATCTGCTGGCACTGGCGCGTATCTGGCGACAGATTTTCAACCCCCAGGGTCGTCTGCGCGACTTCACCCATGCCTGGCATGCCTGCATAGATCAGAAATTGCCACAGGCATCTTGAGACGCGTCCTACAAGTAAACCGGAAAAAATGGAATTTTGGTCGGATTGTCCTACAAAACTGCGCTAACTCCTGCGATTGAGCCTATAGCGCAGCGCGTGATTTGTTGGTAGCTTTTCGCCCCGGAGACCCAAGGAGTTTTCTAATAATGAAAAAAGTAATGCTCAAAACCTCCCTCGGCGTAGCCGTTGCGCTTGCTTCCAGCCAACTGCTCGCCGCCGGGTTCGCGCTGAACGAACAAAGTATCAGCGGTATGGGAACCGGTTTTGCGGGGCGCTCGTCCTCTGCCGACGATGCCAGCACTGTGTATGGCAACCCAGCCGGCATGTCCCGCCTCAAGCGCGAACAATTCACCGTGGGCGGCGCTGCCGTCATCGCCAAGACCGACATATCGGGCCCAGGCAGCAACTTCGGGGGGGAAACCGATGGTGACATGGTGCCTCTCGTTGGCGTACCCATGGGCTATTACGTCAAGCCGATTGATGATCACTGGAGCGTTGGCTTCGGCGTTTACGTGCCATACGGCCTGATCACCGACTACGGTAGCGATGACGCTGCACGCTACTGGGGCAAGAAGAGCAAGGTCGAGGTTGTCACCTTCCAGCCAACCGTCAGCTACGCCTTCAACGACAAAGTGTCGATCGGTTTTGGCCCGACCATCAACCGTATCAAGGGTGAACTGGGTTCGAACCTGAGCAGCAAGGCCCTCCTGGGGCCCAATGGCCCTGATGGCGAGACCAAGATCAAGGGCGACGACACTGCAATCGGTTACAACATCGGCGTTCTGGTGCAAGCTACGGACCGTACCCGTCTGGGCCTGACCTATCACTCGATGGTCGACTACAAGCTTGAAGGCAATACCCGCGTTTCCTACCCGATTCCACAGCTTGGCCTGAACGGCAAGTTCGACGCCAGCCTGAAAATCAAGACACCAGAGTCAGTGGACTTCTCGGTCACTCATGAACTGGATGACCATTGGACACTGTATGCGGGTAGCACCTGGACGCGCTGGAGCCGCCTGGAAAGCATCGTCGTCGAGAACGAAGCACCGGCAGGCTACCCGTTGAAGACCATCACCGAAGAGCAGAACTGGCACGACACCTGGGCCCACGCCATTGGTGCGTCCTACAAGGTGAACAAGGAGTGGACCCTGCGCGCAGGCTTCTCCGTCGACCAGTCGCCCACCAACAACCATGATCGCTCGCCACGCATTCCGACTGGCGATCGTAAAGCGGTCAGCTTTGGTGCCGGCTGGAGCCCGAACGATGACATGACCATCGACGTTGCCTATTCGTATCTGTGGGAAGAGGATACCAAGGTCAACAACCTGCCAAGCTCGCAACAACAAGGGCTGTTGAAAGGCAGCTACCAGGCCAAGTACGAGAACAGCGCTCACGGTATCGGTGCATCCCTCACCTACCGCTTCTGATTCCTGTGCGTTACATGAAAACCGCCTTCGTGGCGGTTTTTTCATGCCTGCACTTTCCAGCTGTCGCCCAGGCATTCGCGCAGGTAGTCCATGAATGCGCGCACCTTGGTGGTCATGGCAAAGCGATCGGCCAGGCACAGGTAGATGTCCATGGGCTCGGTCTGGGCGTAAGCCTGGCTGCTGTCGCAGTATTCGAACAGCGGCACCAAGGCCCCCGAGGCCAGGTGCGGCCGCACGATGAACTCGGCCAGACGGGTGATGCCACCATCGTGCAAGGCCATCTGGGTCAGGGCATCGATATCGTCGCTGATCAATACAGTGCCGAATTCCGCTTCGAAGCGCAGGCCGTCCCGCATGAAGCCCCAGCGCAAGAAGCGGCCATCCACCGGATAGCGAAACACCAGGCAACGGTGCCCGCGCAAGGCCTCGGGCGTGGCAGGTACGCCAGCACTTTGCAGGTATCCGGGTGAGGCACAACAAATGAACGGGATGCGGGCGATGCGCCGGGCCAACAGCTGGTCTTCGAGCTGCGGGGCAATGCGCAGGCTCACGTCAACGTCTTCACGGGCATGGTTGACCCGACGATCAGTCGTTACCAACTCTATCGAAAGCAAAGGGTAGCGGGCACTGAAAGCAGGTATCAATGGCGCCAGCACATGGCGGCCGAAGGCAGAGGTCGAAGCAATGCACAGCCGCCCCTGAGGCTCGCTGTCGGGTGTTGTCACCGCCTGTTCGGCCAGGGCCAAATCACGCTCGATATGCTTTACACGCTCGTAATACTGGGCGCCAGAGGGCGTCAGGGCCATGCTGCGGGTGGTTCGACTGAGCAGGCGAACTTGCAGGTGGCTTTCCAGCCGCGCCAGGTTCTGGCTGACGGCTGCCGGACTAAGGCCGAGGATACGGGCACCAGCGGCGATGCTACCGGCTTCGACCACCTTGATGAAGCAGCGAATGGCGTTGAGCAGGTCCATGGGGAGCGCCTGGATTCGTAAGAATTTCTTTATAAAGAACTCAATGCCGCGGGTCTACAGCTGCAGGCGTGCAGGTTGCTAATCTGCGCTTCCACTCAGTTTTCAGGAGTTCGCATGAGCAACCTGCCCCGATCGCGCAGTCGACGTAAATTGCACCCGGTCGCTACCCCCTACGTTTTCGCGCTCTACATGTCGTCGATCATGGCACTGTTGATGTGCTTCGTGATCACGGCGGCCAATGCCGGGTTTACCCCGGAGTATCTGGGCAATGTGCTCAAGGCCTATCAGCTGGCGATGCCGGTGGCATTTGTCTGTGTGCTGGTGGTCCGGCCGGTGGTGGTGCGGTTGGTGGCGATTACCGTGCATGCACGGTGAAGCCACCCGCAGCCAGCCACTTCCTGTTTTTGATCTTGATCTTCGCGACTTCAGGAGGCCTGCGCTTGGCCTCCTCAAGTCGCAATCTGCGTCGCCTGAACTACCGCGCGCTTAGACGCAAAAGCCGCAGCAAGCACAGCCTGGTTACTGCTGTGAGGCGATGGCCTTTTCGATAGCGGCGCGGAACGCAGGATCATCCGGTTTGGTCAGGCTGGAGAAGTTACCGATCACCTTGCCCTTGCGATCGACAACATACTTGTAGAAATTCCACTTCGGCGCACTGCTCTGGCTGGCCAGCTCCGCAAACAGCGGTATCGCATCCTTGCCCCGCACCGCCTGCGTCTTGGTCATGGTGAAGGTGACACCGTAGTTGGCATAGCAAACCTTGGCAGTCTTCTCACTGTCGGCGTCTTCCTGCTTGAAGTCATTGGACGGCACGCCGAGCATTTCCAGGCCTTGCTCGTGATATTCCTTGTACGTCGCCTCAAGCCCCTCGAACTGCGGGGCAAAACCGCAATAACTGGCAGTATTCACCACCACGAGCGGCTTGCCGGCAAAGCGCTCGCAGAGGTCGACCTGCCCCTTACCGCGCAATTCCGGCAGGCTGCCCTGCAACAACGCAGGGCAATCTGCAGCCCAGCTCGATGTGCTGGCAAGCAGGGCCAGCACCGGCACCGTCAACCAATGTGCACGCATGACTCGTCTCTCCTGCATCGCTACCTTTGAACTTGCAGGGTAGCGCCTAACAAACACCCATGCCCAGTTGCATCAACGCCATCCCTCCCTGATGCCAGCCCCACCACACCAGTGCCAGCACCAGCAGCACGGCAATAGCCAACAGCCCGCGGACCAGGTAACGGTTCATGCAGCCTGTGCCTGCAGGCGTGAAACCGGGCGTTCGCGCACCGGCCAGTTAAGGGCAGCGGCCAACAAGCTGAGCAGGATGGAAATCTGCCAGACCAGGTCGTAGCTACCGGTGCGGTCATACACCACCCCACCCAGCCAGCCCCCCAGGAACGCACCCAACTGATGGAACAGGAACACGATACCGCCCAGCATGGACAGGTTGCGCACCCCAAACACCGTGGCCACGGTGCCATTGGTCAACGGAACCGTGGACAACCACAGCAGCCCCATGGCAATGCCGAACAGGTAAGCACTGAACTCGCTCACCGGCGCCCACAGGAACAGCACGATCACCACCGCACGCAGCAGGTACAACCCGGTCAGCAGGCGCGGCTTGGACATGCGCCCGCCCAACCAGCCAGCAGTGAAGGTACCGACGATGTTGAACAGGCCGACCAGCGCCAGCACTGTCGTACCGGTGGCCGCAGCCAGGTGCTGGTCAACCAGGTAGGCCGGCAGGTGAACGCCAATGAATACGACCTGGAAGCCACAGACAAAAAAGCCCAGCGCCAGCAACCAGAAGCCTGAGTGCGTGCACGCCTCGCGCAGCGCCTGGCCCAGGGTCTGCTCGGCACCGTGACTGGGTAACGGGCGATCGCGCAGCAGGCCGACGAAAGGCACGATGAACGCCACCAAAAGGCCCAGTACCAGCAACGCTGCCGACCAGCCCAGCCACTGAATCAGGCCTTGGGTGCCCGGCAACATGGCGAACTGGCCGAATGACCCGGCGGCGCTGGCGATCCCCATGGCCATGCTGCGCTTTTCGGCCGGCACGGCACGCCCGACCACACCGAGAATGACCGAGAACGACGTGCCGGACAGGCCGATGCCGATCAGCAAGCCCGCACTCAGCGACAACGACCAGGGCGAATCAGCCAAGCCCATCAAGATCAAGCCGGCGGCATAGAGAATACCGCCGATGATGACCACCCGCGCCGCACCAAGCCGGTCGGCCAAGGCGCCAGCGAACGGCTGCGCCAGGCCCCAGATCAGGTTCTGCAGGGCAATGGCGAAGGCAAACACCCCACGCCCCCAGCCAAAATCAGCACTCATCGGTCCCAGAAACAGGCCAAAGCCGTGCCGTACGCCCAGAGACAGCGCCAGTATCAAGGCCGCCCCCACCAACACCCATCCGCTGGTTCGCCACACCGAAGTCATTGTCGTTATCTCCAGCACATCGCAAGGTTTTACGGGTATATACCCGCTTATAGTCGTTTCACTTCAGGCCAGTTGTTCCAGCAGTCGCACCAGTTCATCCCGCTGCCCCAACCCAAGCCGTTCAACCAGTTCTTTCTGGGCCTGCTCCCAGGCTGGGTGGGCAACGTGCAGCAGTTGCTTACCCGCCGCGGTCAACAGCACCACGCGGTTACGCTGGTCATCGCCCTCGCCCAGTGCTACCAGCCCATCCGCCTCCAGCACACGCAGGTTGCGGCCCAGGGTACTGCGCTCGAGCCCCATGGCTTCGGCCAGGGCTGTGATGCTGGGTCGGTCGAGCCGCTGCAGGTGCCGCAGCAGGGAAAACTGGGCGACATTGACCCCGAAGCCGGCTAGGGCTTCGTCGTAATGCCGGCTCACGCCGCGGGCGGCGCGACGCAGGTGGGTACAGATGCATTCACTGGTCAGCATGGATACGTGTATATACCCGCGTACTGAGTGTTGCAAGAAGTTTCACGAAAGAGTGAGAAGCGTCAGTCCGGGTTCAAGCGCCTGCGGATCGGCTCGAACTCAACCGTGGCCTTGCGCACCAAGGGGTCTGGCGCGCCCTGCTCGACCGCCTGCCAGTAGCGCCACGGCACCTTCGCCGTACCCAGTTCGTAGTCCATGCCATCCCAGTTGTCTTCACGGAAGCTATAGAACGCCCAGTGCAACCGATTGCGATCAAGCACGACGAGTACATCTTCAAGGTACTGCCGACAACCCGGCAGCCTGCGCATGCAGCCAAACTCGCCCACCACCAGACGAGAAAGCGGCAGCTCCATGGCCTCGGCCCATGCCAGCGGCTGGCGCAAGTAGCCTTCAACTCGCCGCCCATCCCACAGCTGTGTCTGCCCGGCAAAAGATACGGGGCCTGGATAGGCGATGGGCTGTTTGCGCGCCATGTTCGGCGCACTGGTTGCGGCATAGGGCTCATACATGTGCACGCTATACAGCACTCGCGGGTCTTCCAGCGGCGCCGGCCAGTAGCCGAACGCGTCTGCGCCTGCATACCAGCCGGCATCGACCATGATCGGCGTATCAGCATCTTCTTCGCGTATGGCCGCTATCAGTTGCCGGTACAGCAAGGGCAGATCGCGCGCACCGCCCTGTTCTTGCGCATACCACTGCTGCATCTGCCCGAGTTCGGCATGTTCAGCCAGGCCGCCCTGTTTCTCCGGTGCTGGCTCATTGATCAGGTTGTAGGCCGCGATGGCCGGATGACTTTTCAGTTCGCGCGCCATATCTCGCCAGAACGCCGCAGCCTGGGACCAGTAACGTTTGTCTTGCCACAGGCGATCATCGAACTGGCCCTGGTTGTTTTGCGACCAGCGCATACCCGGTAGCGAGAGTGGCGCGATGACCACCTTGAGCCCCGCCTGGTGCGCCCGGTCGAGGGTGGCACGCAGCACAGCCAGGTCGGCATCGGGCAGGCCTTCATAGGTATCGGCGCTGCCGAGGAGGAAATCACGTTTCACCGGTTGCCATTTGTCGTACGACAGCCGCACCCATGTGGCGCCGTACCCCCTCAGGGCATCGAAGTAGGCTTGATCGGGTGGCAGCCGGTTGAAGCTGTTGCCGCCGTGGCGTGGGGTGTCCCAGAACGCCATGAGGTCTGCAGCAGTGGCTGGGAGGGTGGACAGGACCAATAGACTGGCAAAGATCCAGTGACGCACGGGAAGCCTACCTGGTTGCTGGGGGGAGGCTGAGGATACGCCGGCAAGGAAGAGGCAGGCGCTTCCGGACCGTTTCTGGAAGTTACTGCCCCTCCACACCTATGGCGTGCTGCGAAAGCACCGCAAAGCAGCCGCTAAAGGGCCGTCCAGATCAAGCGCTCAAAGCCCCAGCGCCAACCCGAGCACGACGGCCAGCTCCAGCAGCTCCAGCAACGCACCGGCGGTATCACCGGTGGTCCCGCCCAGGCGCCGGCACATCAGATGCCGCAACCAGGCAAACACCGCCAGCGCCAGCAGCACGCTCCATCCGCCCAAGAAGAGGCAGAACAGCACACAAACCAGCAACACCCACCCCGCCGCGCGCCGGGGCAAATGTTCGGCCAACGCCTGGCCCAACCCGCCAGGTCGCACATAAGGTGTGCCAAGGAACAGGCCCAACATCGCCGCCCGCCCGATCAACGGCGCCAGCAGTAATTGCGCGCCGATGCCCTGCCCGACCAGCACCCACAATGCGCAAAACTTCAGCAACAACACCAAGACCAGGGTGACCACGGCAATCGGCCCACTGCGCGGGTCTTTCATGATCCGCAAGGTGCGCTCACGGTCGCCGAAACCACCTAGCCAGGCGTCGGCACTGTCCGCCAGGCCATCCAGGTGCAAGGCACCACTGAGCAGTACCCACAGTGTCAGCAGCAAAGCCGCGTGCAGCGGCGACGGCGTGCCCTGAAGCAGATGACTGGCCAACCACAGCAGCAAGCCGAACAGCAACCCGACCAGCGGGTAGTACAGCAGCGAACGCCCTACCTCACGCGGTGCCGGCATGCCCGGCAGGCTCACCGGCAGGCTGCTGAGAAATTGCAGGGCGATCCAGAACGGCAACATCTCAAGGCGCCTCGACCAGTTGCCCATCGCCACCTGGCACCAGCCGCATCAACGCGCCATGGCCCACCTCGACCTGCAGCAACTGCTCCCTGGGCAAGCCACGGGCACAGGCCAGTAACAGCCGCATGACGCCGCCATGGGTGACCAGCAGCACGCGCTTGCCGGCATGTTGAAGGCGCAAACGCTCGACAGCCGCCAGCACCCGTTCGGCAAACGCCTCGACCGGCTCGCCATTGGGCGGTGTGAAGGCGTAAGGGTCGGCCCAGAAACGGCCCAGTGCATCAGCCTGGTGCTCCATGATCTGCGCGGCACTTTGGCCCTCCCAATCACCGAAGTGCAGTTCCTGCAGGGCGGGCTCACGCTGCACAGGCAGGTTCAACTGCGCACCCAGCTCATCGGCAAAACGCCCACAACGTTGCAGCGGCGAGCTGACCAGCACCTGCCATGGGCCGCCGTCGGCCACCGCGCGGCGCATCTGTGCCCAGCCCTTGTCGGTCAAGGCATCATCAAGGCTGCCACGCAGGCCGCCTTGTTCCGTTTCACCATGGCGCAGCAAGTCGAGGATCATGCCGGGCGGTCCGCCACCGCGGCCTCGGCAAAGGTCGCCATCTGCCCATGCAGCGCACAGGCCAGGCGCAACAGCGGCACCGCCAAGGCAGCGCCACTGCCCTCACCCAGGCGCAAGCCCAAGGCCAGCAGGGGCTCGGCCTGCAGTGCAGCAAGCAAGGTCTTGTGCCCGGGTTCAGCGCCCTGATGAGCGAACAACAGCCAGGCCCGACACTGCGGGTTGAGGCGCACTGCCACGAGCGCAGCGACACTGCAGATAAAGCCATCCACCAGCACCGCGACACCCGCCTGCGCACAACCTATGTAGGCACCGACCAACGCCGCGATCTCGAAACCGCCAACACAGCCCAGTACCTGCAACGGGTCTTCAGCACGCAGGCCATGCAGGCGCAGCGCCCTCTCGATGACTTCAGCCTTGTGCTGTACCCCGGCGTTGTCCAGACCGGTGCCAGGGCCGCTCAGCTCCGACGCCGGACACCCCAGCAGAACACTGGCCAAGGCTGCGGCGGCTGTGGTGTTACCAATGCCCATCTCGCCACCGATGAACAGCTGTGCGCCCTGTTCGGCGCCGCGCTGGGCACTGTCGCGACCGGCCTGCAAGGCCGCTTGCAGCTGGTTTTCGGTCATCGCGGGTTGACGGGCAAAGTTGGCAGTACCGGTGCCCAGGCGCAGATGGCGCACGCCGGGCAGTTCCAGCTGCGCGTCAATGGTGCCCAGGTCGACCACGTCCAGGCTGGCCTGCAGCTGCCGCGCCAGCACACTGATCGCCGCGCCCCCGCCGACGAAGTTACATAGCATCTGCCCGGTTACCGCCTGCGGATAGGCCGAGATGCCCTCTTCGACCACGCCGTGGTCGCCGGCAAAAATGGTAATGGCAACCTGATCCAGCGTGGGTCGTTCAAGCCCCTGAAGGCCAGCCAGCTGAATCGCCAGCGCTTCAAGTTGGCCGAGCGAGCCTGCAGGTTTGGTCAGTTGCTGCTGACGGGCGCGGGCCTGGTCCATGGCGGCGTTGTCGAGGGGTTGGCAGGCGTCACGCCACCAGGCTTGGGTCATAGTGCAGGTCCTTTGAGGATTAAGGGCAGGCCGGCCACGGTCAGCACGACACGCTGACAGCGTTCGGCCACCGCCTGGTGCAGCCAGCCGGCCAGGTCGACATAGCGCCGGGTCAGCTCGCCCATGGGCACGACGCCCAGGCCGGTTTCGTTACTGACCAGGATAAGGGTGCCAGGTAACTGTTCCAGGCACGCCAGCAGGGCATCACGCTCCTCGGCCAGGCGCTGGTCATCTTCCAGCATCAACAAATTGGTCAGCCACAGGGTCAGGCAATCCACCAGCAGGCAGCGCCCTTCGGCCGCTTCGGCGCGCAGTACCGCGGCCAGGGCCAAGGGCTCTTCGATCAACCCCCAGTCATCCGGCCGGCGCTGACGATGCAGCAACACGCGTTCGTTCATTTCGCCATCCAGCGGCTGGCTGGTGGCGATGTAGGTCACCGGCAAGCCGCTGGCACTGGCCAACTGTTCGGCCAGGCGGCTTTTGCCAGACCGGGCGCCACCGAGAATCAGGTTACGCATGTCAGGCTACCCCACACAGTTGGCGCAACTGCGCGGTGTCCAGGTGCTTCTCCACCAGATCGGCCAGGCGCTCGATGTCGTGTTCGCGCAACGCTTCGTAGTCGATAACCTGCACATCCTCCAGCCCGGCCCAGCGCAATAGCGCGGCACACGACTGGCTGCCTTCGAACAGGCCATGCAGGTAGGTGGCGAGGATCTGGTCATCGGCACTGACAGCACCATCATGGCGGCCATCAGCCAGTTGGACAGCGGGTTGCGCCAGCGCAGGCCCCGTCGTAACGCCAGCATGAATTTCATAACCAGTTACCGTTGCCGCTTCAAGGCTCAGCGTGCCGGCCACATTGCGCAGTTGCTTCTCGGCTTCGAGCACCGTGGCATAGTCGAGCAGGCCGAGCCCCTGGCTAGAGCCTGCGGCCCCCTCCAGCCCCAGCGGGTCATGCACTTCCCGCCCCAGCATCTGCAGGCCACCGCAGATACCGATCAGCTTGCCACCATAGCGCAGGTGCCGCTCGATGGCCTTGTCCCAACCGCGCTCGCGCAGTTGTGCCAAGTCGCCCCGCACGCTCTTGGAGCCCGGCAAGATGATGAGGTCGGCAGCCGGAATCGGCTGGCCAGGGCCGATGAACTGCAAGTCCACCTGCGGGTGCAGGCGCAGCGGGTCGAAATCGGTGTGGTTACTGATACGCGGCAGCACTGGCACGATCACCTTGAGCACGCGCGCGTGCTTGACGCCTTGACGCACATCGATACCGTCTTCGGCTTCCAGGTGCAGGTCGGTAACGTAAGGCAGTACGCCCAGTACCGGTTTGCCGGTGCGTTGTTCCAGCCAGTCCAGCCCTGGCTGCAGCAGGGCGATATCGCCACGGAAGCGGTTGATGACAAAACCTTTGACTCGCGCCTGTTCAGTGGTCGACAGCAATTCCAGCGTGCCCACCAGATGGGCGAACACACCACCGCGGTTGATGTCGGCCACCAGGATCACCGGGCAGTCCACCGCTTCGGCAAAGCCCATGTTGGCGATATCGCCGGCACGCAGGTTGATCTCTGCCGGCGACCCCGCACCCTCGACCATGACCACCGGGTACGCGGCACTCAGGCGTTGGTGAGACGCCAGCACCGCTTGCATGGCCGTGGTTTTATAGTCGTGGTAGGCCACTGCATTCATGCTGGTGACCGCCCGACCGTGGATGATGACCTGGGCGCCGGTATCGCTGTTGGGCTTGAGCAGCACCGGGTTCATGTCGGTGTGCGGTTGTAGCCGGCAGGCCTGGGCCTGCACCGCCTGGGCACGGCCGATTTCCCCGCCATCAGCCGTCACCGCGCTGTTCAGCGCCATGTTCTGGGGTTTGAAGGGCACCACAGCGACGCCCTGGCGCAACAGCCAGCGGCACAACGCGGTCACCAGTGTGCTCTTGCCTGCGTCGGAGGTGGTGCCTTGCACCATGAGGGTCGTCATGCCGTTTCCTTCTGATAAGCCGCCAGGGCCTGGGCCAGGCGCTGTTCGTCCGCCGTGCAGGCAGGCAGCCCCAGGCGCACGGCTGCTGGCTGTTCGAACAGCCGTACCAGGATGCCGCGCCGGGCGAGAAATTCATGCAGGCGTGCAGCGTGCTCGCTACGCACGTACTGGAACAAGTCGCAGCCACCACTAGGCGCCAGGCCGGCACTGCGCAACACGTGCGCAAGCCGCTGGCCGGCAGCAGCACAGCGTTCGGCCTGCGCGCGCTGGGCAGTTTGATCGGTCAGGCTGGCCTGGGCCAGCACCCGGGTCGGGCCGTTGACGGTCCAGGGGCCGAGCAGCTCGGCCAGGCGCAGCAGCAAGCTGTGTTCGGCGGCAACGAAGCCCAGGCGCACGCCGGCCAAGCCGAAGAACTTGCCAAACGAGCGCAGCACGATCAGCCCCGGGCGTTCGGCGCAGTCCACCACGCTGTCCGCCGGGGTGTTGTCCATGAATGCTTCGTCGACCAGCAGCCAGCCACCGCGGGCCGCCAGGCGAGCATGCCAAGCCAGCAGGCGTTCGCGCGACACCCGTTGGCCGGTCGGGTTGTTGGGGTTCACCAGCACCAGCACATCGAGACCGTCGAGCGCAGCCTCAACTTGCGCCTCATCCAGCGCCAGCAGTTGATGCCCCGCCCGTTGCCAGGCATAGGGGTGTTCGGCATAGCACGGCGTCAGCACGCCTACCCGAGCGGCTCGACGCAGCAGTGGCAAGGCCTGGATAGCGGCCTGGGAGCCGGCTACCGGCAGCAACTGGCGGGCGCCGTAATACGCGCGCGCGGCGTCCTCCAGGCCGTCCTCGGTTTCCGGCAGGCGGGCCCAGGCGTCGACGGGAATCGGCGGGACAGGAAATGGCCAGGGCGCAATGCCGCTGGACAGGTCGAGCCACTGCTCACGGGGGATACCGTATTGCTGCACCGCGCGTAACAGGCGGCCACCATGTTCAAGCATTGATATAGGCCCCCAGGCAAATCATCAGCAGCCACAGCCACACGCCGCGCTGCACCAGCTGCCAGCCGCGCTCGATGGCATCGGCATCGGCCACTGGCCCCTCGCCCAGACGCGGCCGCTCATGCAGTTCGCCGTGGTACACCGCCGGGCCACCAAGCTCGACGCCCAGCGCGCCGGCGCCGGCAGCCATCACCGGCCCGGCGTTGGGGCTGTCCCACAGCGGGCCCTGTTTGCGCCAGCAGGCCAGGGCCAGACGGGTTTTGCCCAACAGGGCATAAGTCAGGGCTACCAGCCTTGCAGGTATATAGTTGAGCACATCGTCGATGCGCGCCGCGCACCAGCCAAAGCGCTCGAAACGTTCGTTACGGTAGCCCCACATGGCATCCAGCGTGTTGCTCAGGCGGTACAGCACCACACCGGGCGCACCGGCCACCACAAACCAGAACAACGCGGCGAACACTGCATCGCTGCCGTTCTCCAGCACCGACTCGGTCGCCGCTCGGGCCACTGCTGGCTCGTCCAGTTCGCGCGTTTCGCGGCTGACCAGGTAGCCAACGCGGCGCCGCGCCTCCACCAGGTCGCCCTGGCGCAAGGCGTTGGCCACCGGCAGCACATGCTCGCCCAGGCTGCGCAGCCCCACAGCGCAGTAAAGCGCCAGCACGTCAACCAGCCAGCCAATATACGGCAGCCACGAAAGGACCAGCGCCATCAGGGTTAGCGGCACCACCGCCAGAAACCACGCGCTCACGCCGTGGCTGCGCCAGCCGCGCCCACCCGCATTCAGGCGGCGCTCCAGGTTGCCGGCCATGTTGCCGAACGCCACCAAGGGGTGGCGCCGCTGTGGTTCGCCCAACAAAGCGTCCAGGGCCACCCCGGCCACGGTCAGCAAGGCCACGCTCATTGACGCTCTCCCCATTGGTTTTCGTAAAGCATTTCACTCAGAGGCCGCTCTTCGGCCCAGCTTTCCTGCACCAACATCGGCACCGGATAGAACGCGGCGACCGGCCCAAGGCACAGTACCGCCACCGGCTTGGCCCCGGCGGGCATGCCCAGCAGCGCGGCCAACGCCTGCGGGTCGAACAGCGATACCCAGCCCATGCCCAGCCCTTCGCCACGCGCGGCCAGCCACAGGTTCTGGATGGCACAGGCCAGCGAGGCCAGGTCCATCTCCGGCAGGGTGCGGCGGCCGAAGATGTGTGGCTCGCGGTTGTCCATCAAGGCCGCCACCAGCAGCTCGGCACAATCGTTTATGCCCTCCACCTTCAATTTCATGAAGGCATCGGATCGCTCGCCCAACGCCTCGGCCGTGCGTACCCGCTCCGCCTCCACCAGGGCCTGGATGCGCCCGCGCAGGTCACGCTGGGTGATGCGGATAAAGCGCCACGGCTGCATAAGCCCGACACTGGGCGCCTGATGCGCGGCGGCCAGCAAGCGGCCAAGCAGTTCGGGCGCCACCTGGCCACCCGCAAAATGGCGCATGTCGCGGCGCTCGCCGATGGCCCGGTAAATGGCGGCGCGCTCGGCGTCGCTATAGGCGTGATCATTCATGGTCGCAACAGCGCCGCCGCCGCATCCGGGCAGGAAGGGAAATAGAAGTGCACGTAAGAGGCCGTCAGCCGGCCCAGACGATAAACCGCCTCGTTGCCACGCCCGCCGTTGGGGCTCAGGCCCCGGGCAATCGGTTCCAGCGCAGTGCTGGTCAGCGAATGGTGATAGGTGTGACCGCGCAAGGTCCCCTCCGGCAGCTCCACCGCCTGCAGCGCCAGGGCGGCCAGGCGCTTCTGCATGGTCGCCTCACCCGGCAGCAGGCCGAGCAGTTCGGCACGTTCACCGGCCACGTCAGTCAGGGCATCAAGCAGGTAAAGCATGCCGCCGCACTCGGCCAGCAATGGCTTGCCCTGCGCGTGGTGGGCACGGATCGCCTCGCACATCGGTGCGTTGGCGGCCAGCGCATGGTGATGCAGCTCAGGATAACCACCCGGCAGATACAGGCTGTCTACCGCCGGCGGTTCGTGGTCGTGCAGCGGCGAGAAGAACACCAGCTGGGCACCCTGGTTGCGCAACAGGTCGAGGTTAGCGCCATACGTGAAGGCGAACGCCTCGTCCCGCGCCACGCCAATGCGCACACCGGCCAGCGAGGCCACGCAGGCTTGCGGTTCAGGCTCGGCAAAGCTGACTGGCGGCGGCAACGCCGCATCGCAACTGGCGCCCAGCGCTTCGGCGGCGGCGTCCAGGCGGGTGTCCAGGTCATTCAACTCGCTGGCCTGCACCAGGCCCAGGTGGCGGCTGGGCAGTTCGATGCCGCGTTCGCGGGACAAGCCGCCATACCAGCGCAAGCCCTCGGTCAGGCTGCCTTCGAGCAGTTGCGCATGACGCAGGCTGCCTACCCGATTGGCCAGCACGCCGGCGAACGGCAGATCGGCCTGGTACCGCGCCAGGCCCAGGGCCAGGGCACCGAAGGTCTGGGCCATGGCTGTGCCATCGATCACCGCCAGCACCGGCACGCCAAAGTGGCGCGCCAGGTCGGCGCTTGACGGGGTGCCGTCGAACAGCCCCATCACCCCTTCGATGAGGATCAGGTCAGCCTCGCCAGCAGCTTCCCACAGCAGACGACGGCTTTCTTCGGCACCGATCATCCACAGGTCCAGCTGATACACCGGCGCGCCACTGGCCCGCTCGAGAATCATCGGGTCAAGAAAGTCTGGCCCGCATTTGAACACCCGCACCTTGCGCCCGAGGTTGCGGTGCAGGCGGGCCAGCGCAGCAGTGACGGTAGTCTTGCCCTGGCCTGAGGCGGGTGCCGCGATCAACACGGCGGGGCAGTGGCGCGATCGACTCACAGTTCGACGCCCTTCTGTGCGCGGATACCGGCCTGGAAGGCGTGCTTGAGCATGCCCATTTCGGTCACGGTGTCGGCCAGTTCGATCATCTCAGGCTTCGCAGCGCGGCCAGTGACAATCACATGCTGCATGGGCGGGCGGGCCTGAATGTCGGACAGTACCTGGTCCAGGTCGAGGTAGCCATGTTTGAGGGCGATGTTGAGCTCGTCCAGCACCACGAACTGTACACCTGGGTCCTGCAGCAACTGGCGCGACACCGCCCAGGCGGCTTGCGCAGCGGCGATGTCACGCTGGCGGTCCTGGGTTTCCCAGGTAAAGCCCTCGCCCATCACGTGGTAGCGCACCTGTTCAGGGAAGCGACGGAAGAACAGCTCCTCGCCGGTGCTGTTGCGGCCCTTGATGAACTGCACCACACCGCATTGCATGCCGTGGCCCAAGGCGCGCGCGAGCATGCCGAAGGCCGAACTGCTCTTGCCCTTGCCATTGCCGGTCAGCACCAGCAGCAGGCCGCATTCGTTAGGGGAATTGGCGATGCGTTCGTCGATGACCGCCTTCTTGCGCTGCATGCGCGCCAGGTGGCGTTCGTCGCGTTCGGTGGAATCGCTCATCAGGGTTCTCCGCTGGCTGGCACCACGGCAATGCGCGGCGACAGGTAATAGGCAGGCAAACGGAGAACGCGCAGAGGCCATGGCTGGGCGCCACGGTGCACCGCGCATCACCCTCCGTGATGCCGTTGGCAGTATCAGGCCGGTCTCCGGGCTTGTGAGTGGGCCTTGGCCCTGGCCTGCGCGCCTTCCCGGATGCTGGCATCCAGTGGCCCTGCGCGGCCTTTTACTCATCCACCGTTGCGGGGGCAGCGCCGGAATCGCGCCATGCTGGCGCCCACCGGCTTCCCAGTTTCACCCTGCCCAGTCGGGGCTGGCAGGGCACCTGAAACACGCCGCGAAGGTTAGAGGGTTGCACCGGGAGCGTCAATCGAAGCGGGAGGTCTGGCGGGTGAGCAAAACACCTTGAATCCAGGCAGCCGGTATCGGCCCCGAGCTAGAGGGGCCGCTAAACAGGCATGGATATCAAGGGTTCTGTGCCAGATGCCCTTGCGGAATCACCCGCTTGGCCTGCAGGTAGGCCTTGGCCCAGTAGCTGTTCGACAGGTAGTCCAGGCGCACGGTGCCACCGGTGGAAGGTGCATGCACGAAGCGCCCGTCCCCGACATAGATGCCGGCATGGCTGACCTGCGAGCCGCCACTGGTGGCGAAGAACACCAGGTCACCAGACTGCAGCGAACTGACATCCACCGTCGGTGCGCGCATGACAATCATCTCTCGCGTCGAGCGCGGCAGGCTGATGCCAGCAGCATCACGGTACACATACTTGATCAGGCCGCTGCAGTCGAAGCCGGAGTCCGGCGTATTGCCCCCCCAACGATAGGGCGTGCCAACCAGACCAATGGCGCGGATCAGTACGTCATCGGCAATCGGTGAAGGACTGGGCTGGCTATAGGTAACCTGCGGCTGTACCACAGGGGCCGGCGCAGGCGCACGGCTGGAGCATGCAGCCAGCAAGGCTGCCAAGGAGAAAAATGCGAAGCGCGCCATCTTTACCATGGCCAGAACATCCTGTCTGAGACCGCTGCGCTGCAGCCGAAAAGAGTTGAGAATTTAGATTAGACGCTTTCTGTAAATGCGCACGGCGGCGAGCTTTTTTTAAAGCATCACCGCCGCGGCAGGGTACATCATTTTGATATCAGTTGCGCGCGATGTTGGTCGGCGCCATGGCCAAGGCTCGCTTGGCTTCAATGAAAGTCTTGCTCCAGTAACGATCACCGAGGCTGTCGATGCGCACACCACCACTGCGGCGGCTGCTGGAGTGGATGAACTGGTTGTCACCCAGGTAGATCCCGGCATGGCTTACCCGGCCACGGCCATTGGTGCTGAAGAACAGCAGGTCACCTGGCTTGAGCTTGTTGCGGGCCACTTTCGGGGCATCGACGTTGATCATTTCACGCGTGGAGCGCGGCAGCGTCATGCCCGCCTCTTCGCGGAACAGGTAACCGATGAAGCCACTGCAGTCGAAGCCGGACTTTTCCGAGGTACCACCGAAGCGGTAGCGGGTGCCGATCAACGACATGCCGCGCTCGAGAATGCTGTCAGCCAGAACCGGCAATTGGTAAGGCTTGCTGCCGGAGAAAGACGCCAGGTCATCTTCGGTGGCCAGCTCTTCCGGCTCGCCGAACACCGACGAAGAAGAGGCTTTGGCGTTGATTGCCGATTGTGCAGTGATCGGCGTGTGATCCTGGGGCTGGGATACCGGGCCTTGGGCCGCGCAGCCAAAAAGCAGGGTCACGAGTGCGAGTGGCACGAGGGGTGCGAAGCGCTTCAGCATGGGCACGACCGTGTCTGTAATCCTTTAGAAGGGTGAAACTATGCCCTCTATCATGGCCATTTGCAAATTTTATCGAAAAAGATGTGACTTTTTTGTTTTACCGCTCTGGCCCAAGGTTTTCAGGGGGTTACCAGCCGAGGGTTTCCTTGAGAAACGGAATGGTGAGCTTGCGTTGAGCCTGCAGCGACGCCTGATCGAGGCGCTCGAGCAAGTCGAACAACGCGCTCATGCTCCGCGCGCCGCGGGTGAGGATGAAATGGCCGACTTCGTCGGTCAGGTGCAGGCCACGGCGCGAAGCTCGCAGCTGCAAGGCGCGCAGCTTGTCTTCGTCGGACAGGCCGCGCATCTGGAACACCAGGGCCAGGGTCAACCGCGACTTCAGGTCCGGCAGCTTGATCGGCAGCTCACGCGGTGATGCCGAGGCAGCCAGCAGCAAGCGTCGGCCGCTGTCGCGCAGGCGGTTGAACAGGTGGAACATGGCCTCTTCCCAATCCGCCTTGCCGGCGATCACATGCAGATCGTCGATGCACACCAGTTCGTACTGGGCCAGGTAGTCGAGCAGTTCGACGCCACGATCGAGCAATTGCGCCAGCGGCAGGTAGACAGCAGGCTCGCCACGTTGCTGGAAGCGATGGGTAGCGGCCTGCAGCAGGTGGGAACGGCCAACACCCTGCTTGCCCCACAGGTAGATAAGGCTCTCGGTCCAGCCGGCGTCGGCTTCGCATAGCCGCTCGACGTAACCCAATGCCGCAGCATTGGCGCCCGGATAGTAGTTGATGAAGGTGGCGTCATCGCGCAGGCGCACACCCAGGGGCAACTGGATCGGTGGTTTCATGCTCGCGGGCGGTCGACGGGACCGCTGGGGGCCTTTGGTGAACAATCTGCAAAGTCTATACCCGCAACGCGGGGCGCACAATCTCGACTGCAGATAGGGCAAGCAAAATCAACAAGTTGCGCTGCACAAGCGAACGACGGATGCAGGACAAACCGTGCCCAGCGCCCGCGAGATCGGGCGCCGCGAGGCGGCGCTCAATTTCGCGGGCGCGAAACAGCTCAAGACGAAACACGGGGTGTTCAAAGCTCCGGGTCGATGTTCCCGGCGTACATATCCGACTCCTTGTACAGGGCATGCACATGCCGCAGCAGCACCATGATCACCGCCGCCACCGGCAGCGCCAGCAGCACACCGGTGAAGCCGAACAGTTCACCCCCGGCGAGGATGGCAAAGATCACTGCAACCGGGTGCAGGCCGATGCGATCGCCCACCAGCAGAGGGGTCAGCACCATACCCTCCAGCGCCTGCCCAACCATGAACACCGCAACGATGCCCAGCATCGGATACAGGTCGCCACCGAACTGGAACAGGCCGGCCACCAGCGCGGCACCAATGCCAATGATGAAGCCCATGTACGGCACGATGGCCGCAAGGCCTGCAAGCATGCCGATCAGCAGACCGAGTTCAAGCCCCACCAGCATCAGGCCGGCTGAATAGATGACGCCCAGGGCCAGCATCACCATCAGTTGCCCGCGCACGAATGCCCCCAGCACTTCATGGCATTCACCTGCCAGGCCCATCACTTGCGGCTCGCGCTGGCGCGGCAGCAGGCCGCGCAGCTTGCCCATCATCAAGTCCCAATCGCGCAGTAGATAGAAGCCCACTACCGGAATCAGCACCATGTTGGCCAACCAGCCCACCAACGCCAGGCTGGAGGCGGTGGCCTGGGACAGCAGCATGCCGACGATATCGGTGGTCTGCCCCATGTGCGCGCCGATGGCGGCCTTGATCTTGTCGAACTTCCAGAAACCATCGGCCAGGCCAAGGCGGCCCTGTACCCACGGCAGCGCGACATGCTCAAGCCAGTCGAGCATCTGCGGCGCCAACTCGTACAGGCGCACCAACTGCTTGGCCAGCATCGGCACAAGCACCAGCAACAACGCCAACAGCAACAGGGTGAACAGGCCGAACACCACCACCACACCCCAGGTACGCGAAAGCCCCAGGCGCTCGAGACGATCGACCAGCGGGTCGGCCAGGTAGGCCAGCATGATGCCGACCAGGAACGGCGTAAGAATATTGTGCAGGCTATAAAGCAGCACAGCGATCAGCAGTGCAGCGCCCAGCCAGATCCAGCGACGCATGTCAGTCACGGTAAGCGCCCCTTACCAGCGAAAACGCAAGCCGTCGAACGGCTTGGGGGCTGGCTGCGCAGGCGCGGGCTGCCCAGCTGCGGCGTCCACTGCCGGTGCTGGCATGGCCGGCACCGCCGGTGCCTGCTCGACCGGCACTTCCTGCAGCTTGGCCAGGCCAAGCTGGGCACGCAGCTGTTCACGATTACCCGTAACCCCGTAGGTCAGGGTAGTGCCTTCAGCCGCCTGCAAGCGTGGGCCATAGGGCTCCAGCACGCGAGCCAGCTCGGCATAGCGCTGCAGGTTCATGCCCTGCACTTGCACCTGCAATTGGCTGCTGGCACCCGGCCGGGTAACGTAGCGCGGCGCCAGGCGGCTGCTTACCGCCATCATCACCGCGTCAGCCAAGGCGGCCTGGTCGGCGCCCTCGGCAGTGCCCTGCTCACGCTGGTCGCCCAGCCACAGCTGCCACTTGCCCTGCCACTTGCCGTCGGCTTCCTGGGCATGTACCGCCAGCAAAGCATCGGCGCCGTAGCGCTCGGAAGCGTCGCGCAACGGCGCCGGATCGTTGCCTTCGATCTGCTTGGCATTGGCGACCAGTTGCTCCTGCAAGTCGGCCAGCGGCAAGCGCAACGGCAGACCACGGTGCTGGGCGGCGCGGCGCAGGGGTTGGGCACTGGCCTGGCCATCACCGACCAGGCTGCTGCCCTCAATGGTGTCGTTCAACCACCACCCCAGTATCGAGGGCCGGTTACTGCCCCACAAAGCCAGGCCAGCCTTGCGCAAAGCCCGCTCGGTGCTACCTGGGTCGAACTCGACCACTACTGACTCGGGCGGGCCGGCTTCACTGCCCACCTGGTTGATGATTTGCTGTGGGTCCTTGCGCAGCTCGGCCAATGCAGGGCTCTGCACGGCCTTTGGGTCACCGGTCAGACGCTGCACCAACGTGTCCAGGGCTTTGACTGTGGCTGCGGTACGGGCTTCGGCACCCGGCCCGGTGACCGGCTCGCGCACCTGATAAAGGCCGGAGACATTTTCAGCCAGGGCCGTGGCCGAGATCAGGGCCAGGCAACCAGCTGCCAGAATATTGAACAAACGCATGGAGGATTCCTGTCCAGTCGAGCTTCAAGCCGTAAGCTTCAAGCTGCAAGAAAAAGCAGGCCGAGCGCCAGGCTGCATCGTCGTGCAGCCGCAAGCTCGTTGCTTGCAGCTTATACACATGCAACCGCATCAACCACCCTCCCGCTTTTTTCAACAATTACCGCCCTGCCCGTCGGCCTGAGGATGGCCGCTGCCCGGCAACCCTGATAAAATCGCGCGCCTTCACAGACCACTGACGTTTCAGACCGCCGCCGCTTATCAGCCGGCCTTGGCCGTCATGGTCGTTTTTAAGAATCCCTCCCTCCTAAAGGCCTGGATCAATGAGCAAGCAACCCTCCCTGAGCTACAAGGACGCCGGTGTAGACATCGACGCCGGCGAAGCACTGGTCGAACGCATCAAGGGCGTGGCAAAACGCACCGCACGCCCTGAAGTCATGGGTGGCCTGGGCGGCTTCGGCGCCCTCTGCGAGATCCCGGCCGGCTACAAACAGCCGGTGCTGGTCTCCGGCACCGACGGCGTCGGCACCAAGCTACGCCTGGCGCTGAACCTGAACAAGCACGACAGCATCGGCCAGGACCTGGTCGCCATGTGCGTCAACGACTTGGTCGTGTGCGGCGCCGAGCCGCTGTTCTTCCTCGACTACTACGCCACTGGCAAGCTGAACGTTGACGTGGCCGCCACCGTGGTCACCGGCATCGGTGCCGGTTGCGAACTGGCCGGCTGCTCGCTGGTCGGTGGTGAAACCGCCGAAATGCCTGGCATGTACGAAGGCGAAGACTACGACCTGGCCGGTTTCTGCGTAGGCGTGGTGGAAAAGGCCGAAATCATCGACGGCTCCAAGGTTGCCACCGGTGATGCGCTGATCGCCCTGCCGTCCTCGGGCCCGCACTCCAACGGCTACTCGCTGATCCGCAAGATCCTCGAAGTGTCGGCTACCGATATCGAGAACACCCAGCTGGACGGCAAGCCGCTGACCGACCTGCTGATGGCGCCGACCCGCATCTACGTCAAACCGCTGCTGCAGCTGATCAAAAACACCGGCGCCGTCAAGGCCATGGCCCACATCACCGGCGGCGGCCTGCTGGACAACATCCCGCGCGTACTGCCGAAAAACGCCCAGGCCGTGGTTGACGTGGCCAGCTGGCAGCGCCCGGCGGTGTTCGACTTCCTGCAGGAAAAGGGCAACGTCGACGAGCACGAAATGCACCGCGTACTGAACTGCGGCGTGGGCATGGTCATCTGCGTGGCCCAGGACCAGGTCGAAGCCGCCCTGAACGAACTGCGCGCCGCCGGTGAGCAACCGTGGGTCATCGGCCACATCGCCGAAGCCGCCGAAGGCGCTGCCCAGGTCGAGCTGCAGAACCTCAAGGCACACTGATGCCGAGCAAGACCTGCAATGTAGTGGTACTGCTGTCGGGCTCCGGCAGCAACCTGCAAGCCCTGATCGACAGCTGCCAAGGGCAGGACAGCCCGGTGCGTATCCGCGCGGTGGTTTCCAACCGCGCCGATGCCTACGGCCTGCAACGTGCCGCAGCGGCCGGCATCGACAGCGTCGTGCTCGACCACACCCAGTTCGACGGCCGTGAAGCCTTCGATGCCGCGCTGATGGCGCGCATCGACGGCTTTGCCCCGGACCTGGTCGTGCTGGCCGGTTTCATGCGCATCCTCAGTGGCGGCTTCGTGCGCCACTATCAGGGCCGCCTGCTCAACATCCACCCGTCGCTGCTGCCCAAGTACAAGGGCCTGCATACGCATCGCCGGGCATTGGAAGCTGGCGACGCCGAGCATGGCTGCAGCGTACACTTCGTGACTGAGGAACTCGATGGCGGCCCACTGGTCGTACAGGCTGTGGTACCGGTGGCGTCTGATGACACCGTCGAAAGCCTGGCACAGCGGGTACACCATCAGGAACACCTGATCTACCCACTGGCAGTGCGCTGGTTCGCTGAAGGGCGCTTGCGTCTTGGCGAACAGGGTGCATTACTGGACGGCCAGCCACTGGCGGCCAGCGGTCACTTGATTCGATCCTAGGAGAATTTATGCGTCGCGCCCTGCTCTTGGCTCTCGCCGTGCTCGCCCTGCCCCTCCAGGCAGCTGATCTGAAGCCCTTCTCGGCCAGCTACACCGCCGACTGGAAGCAACTGCCCATGAGCGGCACCGCCGAGCGCAGCCTGGTCAAAAATGCCAACGGTACCTGGGACCTTAACTTCAAGGCTTCCATGATGATCGCCAGCTTGACCGAGCAAAGCACCCTGCGCCTGGACAACGACACCCTGCTGCCACAGAAGTACCACTTCGAGCGTGGCGGCCTGGGCAAGGCCAAGAAGGTCGACCTGAACTTCGACTGGAGCACCAAGAAGATCACCGGCAGCGACCGTGGCGATGCCGTCAGCCTGCCACTGAACCGCGGCGTACTGGACAAGTCCTCCTACCAGTTGGCCCTGCAGCACGACGTGGCCGCAGGCAAGAAGAGCATGACCTACCAGGTGGTGGACGGCGACGAGATCGACACCTACGACTTCCGCGTACTGGGCACCGAAAAGGTCACCACCAAGACCGGCCAGGTCGATGCCGTGAAGGTCGAGCGCGTGCGCGATCCAAGCCAGAGCAAGCGCATCACCGAGCTGTGGTTCGCCAAGAACTGGGACTACCTGCTGGTGCAACTGCGCCAGGTGGAGACCGATGGTAAGGAGTACGTGATCGTGCTGCAGGATGGCACGGTCGATGGCAAGCCGGTGAAGGGCAACTGATCGCACACTGCCTGCAACACCTGAAGCCCCGCCCAGTGCGGGGCTTTTCTTTGCTGCGAAAAAGCCCACCCAGGCAGCATCCCTTTGAGCTTCATGAAACTTGTTTCATGCCTGTTTTACTTACTTAGTCTGCTAACAAACTCTATAAAGAAGACGTGCGACACACTGTCGCAGCCATCTTGAAGAAGTGGAGTTTACCGATGACTGTCCAAGTAACCGAACGCGACGAATCGAGAATGTCCCACGAAGGCCTGGCCGCTGGCGTGCGGATCTGGGATGTGTACCAACAAGGTCAACTGGTGGGCATGTTCCATAACGAACACGAAGCACACCAATACCGCGTTGAGCTTGAAGACCTGGAAAACCAGCGCGCCACGCAATGACCCTGGCCATTGCGGCGAACCCCTGACTCACCAGGGCTGAGTGAGCAACCCCACAATACTGCGGCATTACCGGAGCATTGTGGGGTTGCCATGTCAGGGCCTACACCGCCCCGAAACGCACCTCTACTGACAGGCTGCCCAGGTTATCGCTCAGGCCAGCCCCGTAACGCCCGTCCAGGTCGTCATTGATGCACAACTGCAGCTCACCTTGCTGGCCACGCGGCAATTGCACCTGGTTGCCGACCAGGAACGGCGCACCGCTGTTGCCGATACGCCCGATCAACGCCCCTTCCGGTTGACCAGGCAAGGCATAGCCGGGCTTGGCGATCAACCTTGGGTTGCCCGCCGCGCCAACCATGCCGGTGGCCGGGTTCGCCGTCCACTGCCCGCCCGTGCATACCGCCAACTGCCAGCTCTGCCCATTGACCTGCATGCCCGTGCCCTGCCATGCCTGGTTGGCCTGCACCTGCACAGTGCGCTTGAGCAGGTCGCTGGCCACCACGTCGGCGGCCTGGAACGTCAACGCGGTAATGGTCAAGGTCGGGTTGGCGGTGCCGGTAGTGGGGAACACGCCGTCGCCGACCAGGAACAGGTTGGGGTGGTCCCAACTGCGCTGGTCCTTGTCCACCACCGACGTGGTGCGGTCCGAGCCCATGCGGTAGGTGCCCATCAGGTGGCCAGCGCCGTAGAACGGGTAGTTCTGGCCGTCGTACTCAAACACCGTTTGCGAGCCGGGCTCAAGCTTAGGGTTCAGGTCGGTCAGCTCGGTCGCGCCCATCAGTTCGGTGATGATGTGCGTGGCGGCCAGGCGCGCCTGCTTGAAACCCTCCTTGGTGTAGTCGGACAGTTCGTAGGTAATCTGCGGCCGAGGCAGGCCCAAGCCGTCGGTGAACTCCGTGCTCCTCTCCACCCGGCACAGCGCATTATCGGGGTCTTTCTCCACCTGCTCGATCAAGAAGCCCAGACGGAACTGGCGGGTCAGCACGCTGTTGAGCTGCTGCACCAGCGCCTGGCCGGACAACGCCAGCTTGTTGGGGTTAGCGCCGCCGTGGTTGGTGCCGTCGATGAAATCGCAGACCGAGGTGTAGGGGTCATTCACCGACCAGTTCCAGCCCTCGTTGCCGATTTCGATACGCCAGGCGGCACGCTGGCTGCGGAACGGGCCATCGCGCATGTCCTCAATCCCCGAGGTGGACAACGGCCCCCGGAACGGGAACAGCGGCTTGCCTTCAGGCATCAGGCCCCAGGCCAGGTACACCGGGTGGTCAGCCAACGCCTGGCCGACCTGGCCGCTGCTGTTGGCGACCCCTTTAGGGCTGTTCGGGCCGATGGAGTTGAGCAGCAACTTCGGCGTTTCGATCGCGTGGGCGGCGATCACGTAGCGTTTGCCCTGGGCCGTGCCGTTCTGGCGCGTACCGTTGTTCTGGTACTGGATGAAATCGATGCCCGTGACCCCATTGGCATCGACCTGCACCTGGCTCGCCACGGTCTGGTAGAGGATGCGCACGTTGCCGGTATCCAGTGCCTTGGCCATGGTCACGGTGGCGTCGTACTTGGCCTGGATCGGGCAGATCGGCGTGCAGCTGGTGTTGCCAGCACACACCCGACGGCCGTTATCATTCTGCGAGTTGCGCCCGGCCGGGGTCTGCCGGACGTTGAGGGTGACACCTGGGTACGGCTTGCCGTCGGGCCCCTTCTCCGGGCTCTGGTACACGGTGCCCGTGACGTGCTTGCCCAGGCCTTGGTCGACCAGCGACGGCGGGATGCCATGCATGCTGTATTTGTAGCCCTGCGGGAAGGTCACGCCCAGGTAGGTCTGCGAGGCGACATCGGCGGACACGCCCATCTCTTCCTCGGCGCGGCAGTAGGCAGTCTGCAGGTCGTCGTAACTGATCGGCCAGTCGACCCCGACGTTGTACGCAGTGCGCATGCGAAAGTCGTTGGGCAACAGGCGCAGGGCCGTGCCCATCCAGTGCCACATGGTGCCGCCGCCTACCCGCTCGTAGGTGCTGGCGAACAGGTGCGGCCCCTTCTGCACCAGGTAGCTTTTCTGCGCCTTGTTCGGGTCTTGGCTACCCGCGGTGATCAGGTCCTGGATGGTCGCCCGTGGCGCGAACTGCGTGGCCGGAGTCTGCTCGCTCTGCTCAGGTGGGTACGGCGACTCGGGCGCCTTGAGCACCGCGGTGTAGAAGCGCTCCAGGTACTCGCTGCGATTGGGCGGAATGGCCGGGCCCGATTCGAGCACCAGCACTTTCAACCCGGCCAGGCCCAACTGGTAGGCCATGACACTGCCGGCCATGCCGGCGCCCACTACGATCACATCGGCAGTTTCGATGTTCTGGGTTTGTACATTGCTCATGGCTGCTGCCCTTCCTTGGCGTCGACACCGGTGAATTGCTTGAGGGTCGGTGGCTGCTCACCCCAGTATCCGAAGTGGAACTGGCTGTAGCCCATGGGGTGAGATTGGGCGATCTTCCATGCCCAGCTCTCCTTGTAGGCCTGGTCGGAGACCACCCGCGTGTCACCCGTGCGGGCGTTGCCCAGGTCGTAGGGTTGGTACCAACTGCCGAGCAGCCACAGCTTCATGATCGAGCGGGCGCCCTGGGCGATTTGCGGGTTCGCGTTAGCGAGCACGGCACTGGCGATTTGCGCGGGCGGCTGGCTCTGGATGCTGGCGTACAGCTCCAGCAGGCTGCTGAACGCCTCAAGGCCCATGCCTTGCTGGGCGGTGGCGAAGAACACCGGCGGCAGGTTGATCGGGTCGACGGAAGGCGCCAGCAGCTTGGCCGACAGGCCAGTGAGTACGGCGGACAAGCCGATGAAGTTTTGCAGGTTCTGGTCGCTCATGGCATCACTCCTTGGCGCCGGTGGATTGGGCACGTTCAAGCAGGAAAGTGAAATCGGCGAAGCTGGTGCGTGGCGACTGGGTCACGCGGGTGGTCGCGTTGTTGTGGCACTCCATGCAGCTGGACGAGGCCTGCGGGGTGGTGCCCTGGTTGTAGGTCTCCAGGGTGGCGTTGGCCAGGAAGTTCGGCGCAGGCGTACCTAGCGGGTTGGTCGGCGACGGCACCTGGCAGTCATCGGCCGGGTCGGTGGGCCACTGGGTGCTGATCAGGTGGTAGTTGGCCCACACCGTGCCCTTGAGCGCGCCTTGCCACTGCGCGTTGAGCTGTTGGGTGGCGGCGGTGATGGGAATGTCACGCACGATCTGCGAGGGGATGGCCTTCTTCGACGGGTCCCACGGTTGCGCGGGTGGCTCGTTCACCGGGCGGTTGCTGGCCTGGGCGTCGTAGAACAGGTAGGGCCCTTTGCGCTCGTTCATTGGCGTGGTCTTTTCCGGCACGTTGCGCACGTGCTCGAACGTCGACCATACCCACTGCGGTGCGCCCTCGGTCTTGTGCACGATGTGCAGGCCTACCAGCCCGACCTTCTGCGCATTGCACGATTCGGGGATCACCGCCCCCTTGTTCGGGTCGGCGTTGCCGGGGGTGTAGACCAGCGCGTCGACGGCGTGGAACTCCTGCGGGTTGTCGCTGCCATCGAGCACTTTCCAGGCCGACTTGACCATGATCGCGCCGACCTGCTGGGCCTTTTGCGAACCGCAGGCGAAAGCGATGCGGTTGTCGGCCTTGCTCAGGAACGCTTGCTGGCCTTCCTTGCTGTACAGGCCATTGTTGACGATGTCATCGAACATTGGCTGGTTGACCATGATCGCGTTGCGCGTGTAGGTGCCGCTTTGGTCGACCAGCGGGCCAGTCTTGAATGGCTGGATGAACTCATCGAGCACGCCGGCGACCTTGCCCATCTGTTGCAGCACCGGCAGGTCACCCTTGCCTTGGCAGGCCGCGGGCACTGGCGCCTGCTGGTCCCAGGCGACGGGCTTCTGCCCCTTGGGCAGGAAGATCTCGTAGCTTTCTTTCCACGATTCCCACACCGTCTTGCCGGGCGCGCCGATCTTCGCCGAGGTGTTGGCACTGCCGTCGGCGTTGGCGGGCCAGTTCAGGGCGACGAAGGTTTGCCACGACAGCACGTCGAAATCGTGTTGCAGGTTGTCCAGGGTGAAGGGGGGATTGGCGGTGACATCGAAGGGAATCGCAGGTGACAGCACCGGCGGGCTGGCCGCATCGGCCATGGCGAACGCACTGGTGAAGCTCGCACCCAGGCACGCCAACCGTTTCAGGGTTATTTTCATTGTCGTCTCCTCAGCAGATAAAGCGTCGGGACGACGAGGCGTAGTGGCCCTTCCTGGACCGAATGTTCAGCGCTATCCCTGACGCTAAGCTGGAGGCTAGCCGTTGTGCCGGAACCCTAAGAAATGTCCGACGAACGGAGGGAACCAAGACGATAGTGCAAGTGACTAACCGCGCCGGTTCAGTGAGCGGCGAACCCTTTCGGGTCAAAAGGCCAGCGCCCTCTTGAGAACGCGCGTGTCACGATGGCCGCGGGAGCGACCGTGTGCAGCGAAAGGGCCGCAGAGCGACCCTGCGATCTTGAATGAACCGCATTAACGCCAAGGCGAGGTTTTCGTGCTTACCACATCAGATCATCAGGGATCTTGTAAGCCGCGTACGGGTCGTCTTCGTCCGTTTCCTCGACATGGCTGTTGAGCAGCAGAATACGGCCAGGGTCGCGCTCCTGGATCTTCAAGGCGGCCTCACGGGGGATAACCTCGTAACCACCGGCATGGGCTACCACGGCCAGCGCGCCGTTGCTCAGCTTGGTGCGCATCAGGGCGTTGACGGCAATGCGCTTGACCTTCTTGTCGTCGACGAAGTTGTAGTAATCCTCGGTGCTCAGTTTGGGCAGGCGAGTGGCCTCGATCAGTTGCTTGACCTGCGCGGCACGGGCCTTCTGCTCGGCCTTTTCCTGCTGCTGGCGGTTCAGTTCCTGGTCACGCCGGGCTTTTTCAGCCATGGCTTCCTTGGCCATGCGCTGCTGGCTGTCGTCGACTTCGACCTGGCCTTTGTGCTCCATGCGCTTCTGTTTCTTTTCAGCTTTGTTGGTCTGCGAGACCTGTTTCTGGTTGACCAGACCGGCTTTGAGCAATTGGTCGCGAAGGGAAAGGCTCATGAATATTCACTCACTTATGCAACAGCTCAGCCGCAGCTGGGCAGGTTCTTTTCCTGACGTTTGGCTTCCCCCCAAAGGGCATCCAGCTCGTCAAGGTCACAATCTTCAATGGGGCGGCCACTGTCGCGCAATGCCTGTTCGATAAAACGGAAACGTCGTTCGAACTTGCGATTGGCGCGGCGCAGCGCATGCTCTGGGTCTTGCTTGAGGTGACGGGCCAGGTTGACCGCAGCAAACAGCAAGTCGCCGACTTCATCTTCCAGCGCATCGGCGTCGCCGTCGGCCATGGCCTGCAGCACTTCATCCAGCTCTTCGCGGACCTTGTCCAGCACCGGCAACGCCGCCGGCCAGTCGAAACCGACCGTGGCCGCACGTTTTTGCAGTTTGGCTGCCCGCGACAGCGCCGGCAAGGTTGCCGGCACGTCATCAAGCAGCGACAGCTGTTCGGGCTGGCTCTTCTCCGCGCGCTCTTCGGCCTTGATTTCTTCCCAGCGCGACTTGACCTGGGCTTCGCTCAGGCTGGGCGTGTCCACCGGCGCGTACAGCTCGCCAGTGGGGAATACGTGCGGGTGGCGGCGGATGAGTTTGCGGGTGATGCTGTCAACCACGCCATCGAACTCGAAACGCCCTTCTTCGCGGGCCAGCTGGCTGTAGTAGACCACCTGGAACAGCAAGTCGCCCAGCTCGCCTTGCAAGTGCTCGAAATCGCCGCGCTCAATGGTGTCAGCGACCTCGTAGGCCTCTTCGATAGTGTGTGGGACGATGCTGGCGTAGTTCTGCTTCAGGTCCCACGGGCAGCCGTACTGCGGGTCGCGCAGGCGGGCCATGAGATGCAGCAGGTCGTCAAGGGTGTAGGTCATACAGGCAGGTCCTTCGGTGGTGGCTTCTTCGCGGGCTT
>NZ_JBQENN010000013.1:45176-56927 GCF_052044625.1 Pseudomonas sp. 22515 | reverse complement strand
CCCGCGAAGCTGGCGCCCCGGTCTCAAGGGGTACGATTACGCCGCGTCTCGATGATGTTCGGCAACTGCGAGATCCGCCCCAGCAGGCGCCCCAGCGCGTCCAGGCCTGGAATCTCGATGGTCAGCGACATCAGCGCGGTGTTGTCTTCCTTGTTCGAACGGGTATTCACCGCCAGCACGTTGATCTTCTCGTTCAGCAGCACCTGAGACACATCGCGCAGCAGGCCCGGGCGGTCGTAGGCACGGATGACGATGTCGACCGGGTAGGTCTGCACCGGGATCGGCCCCCAGCTCACCTGGATCATGCGCTCTGGCTCCTTGCCTGCCAGCTGCAATACCGAGGCGCAGTCCTGGCGATGAATGCTCACGCCCCGGCCCTGGGTGATGTAACCGACAATGGCATCGCCCGGTAGCGGCTGGCAGCAGCCGGCCATCTGTGTCAGCAGGTTGCCGACACCCTGGATCTGAATGTCGCCACGCTTGCCGGTACGCGGCCCGGTAGGCTTGCGCGGCACCAGCTCGATCTGCTCGATACGCTCAGGCTCCAGCAACTGCTGGGCAGCGTTGACCAGATGAGCCAGGCGCAGGTCGCCAGCACCGAGCGAGGCAAACATGTCCTCGGCGGTCTTGACGTTGGTCTTCTCGGCCAGGCGCTCGAAATCAACCTGCGGCAGGCCCAGACGACTGAGCTCGCGCTCAAGCAAGGTCTTGCCGGCAGCAACGTTCTGGTCGCGGGCCTGCAATTTGAACCAGTGGACGATCTTGGCCCGCGCCCGTGAGGTGGTCACGTAGCCCAGGTTGGAGTTCAACCAGTCACGGCTGGGGTTGCCGTGCTTGCTGGTGATGATCTCCACCTGCTCGCCAGTCTGCAGGCTGTAGTTCAGCGGCACGATACGGCCGTTGATCTTCGCGCCGCGGCAGTTGTGGCCGATCTCGGTGTGCACGCGGTAGGCAAAGTCCAGTGGCGTGGCGCCTTTGGGCAGGTCGATGGCGTGGCCGTCGGGGGTAAACACATAAACCCGGTCAGGCTCAATGTCGACCCGCAACTGCTCGGCCAGGCCACCGATGTCGCCCAGCTCTTCGTGCCATTCCAGCACCTGGCGCAACCAGGAAATCTTTTCTTCGTAGTGGTTGGAGCTGGGCTTGACGTCGGTGCCCTTGTAGCGCCAGTGGGCGCATACCCCAAGTTCGGCCTCTTCATGCATGCCGTGGGTGCGGATCTGCACCTCCAGCACCTTGCCCTCGGGGCCGATTACCGCAGTGTGCAACGAGCGGTAGCCGTTCTCCTTGGGGTTGGCGATGTAGTCGTCGAACTCCTTGGGAATATGCCGCCACAAGGTGTGCACGATGCCCAGCGCGGTGTAGCAGTCGCGGATTTCCGGCACCAGCACGCGCACCGCACGCACGTCGTAGATCTGGCTGAACTCCAGGCCTTTGCGCTGCATCTTGCGCCAGATCGAATAGATATGTTTCGCCCGACCGCTGATGTCGGCATTTACGCCAGTGGCGAGCAACTCGTTCTGCAACTGGTTCATCACGTCGCTGATGAAGCGCTCGCGGTCCAGCCGCCGCTCATGCAACAGCTTGGCGATCTGCTTGTACTGGTCGGGCTCCAGGTAGCGGAAGGACAGGTCTTCCAGCTCCCACTTGATGTGACCGATACCCAGGCGGTGCGCGAGCGGCGCGTAGATGTCGAACACTTCACGCGCGACACGCAGGCGTTTCTCGTCATCGGCGGACTTGACCGCGCGGATTGCGCACGTGCGTTCGGCCAGCTTGATCAGCGCCACGCGCACGTCGTCGACCATGGCCACCAGCATCTTGCGCAGGTTCTCGACCTGCGCCTGCGAGCCCAGCACCAGCGACTGTCGTGGGCTGAGGCTGGCACTGATGGCGGCCATGCGCAGCACGCCGTCGATCAGCTTGGACACCACCGGGCCAAACCGCTGGCTGACCTCGGCGAGGGTGACCTTGCCCTCGCGCACCGAGCGGTAGATGACCGCAGCCACCAGGGAGTCCTGGTCGAGCTTGAGGTCAGCCAGAATTTCGGCGATTTCCAGGCCTGCCTGGAAGCTGGACGTACCATCCGCCCAGGAATGCTTGGCCGGGTTGCCCTTTTTCTCTACCTCAAGGGCAAACTCGCAGGCTTCTTTCAGCGCTGCGCGATCCAGTGCCGAATCGACGCTTACCACATGGTCCAACCATGCTTCGAGATTGATACTGCCGTCGGTGTTGACCGGCTGGTGCACTCTCACCTGTACCATCTTTGTTTTACCTTTCCATGCAGCACACCATACGGGTGTGCTGGCGATCACCGTGCGGCCGCCCTTCCGTGGCAACCGCACCAAGGGGCCAGTCAGCTAGCCCGCTTCGAATAACGCCATGGCCTCGACATGCGCCGTCTGAGGAAACATGTCGAGAATCCCGGCCCTTTTTAACCGGTACCCCTGGCCGACCAGCACTTGGGCGTCTCTCGCCAGCGTGGCCGGGTTGCACGATACGTAGACCAGCCTTCTGGCCTTGAGGCGGGCGATGCCTTGCACCACCTCGAAAGCACCGTCGCGCGGTGGATCCAAGAGTACCGCAGAAAAGCCCTCGGCGGCCCATCCGGTGCCGGCCAAAGGCTGCGATAAATCGGCCTGAAAAAACCGTGCGTTATGCACATTGTTGTTCCGGGCATTGGCCGCGGCCCGATCGACCATGGCCTGTACACCTTCCACTGCCACCACTTCACGCGCCTGGCGGGCCAGCGGCAGGGCAAAGTTGCCCAGACCGCAGAACAAGTCCAGCACACGCTCGTCGGCTTGTGGCGCGAGCCAGGCCAAAGCCTGCTCGATCATCGCCGTATTGACCTGGGCATTCACCTGCACGAAATCGCCCGGGCGCCAGGCCAGCTCCAGCTGCCAGGGTGCCAGGGCAAAGCCCAACTGCGCCGCTGGGTCCACTGGCGCCGGCTCACCTTCGCCTTGCAGCCACAGCTGGGCGTTGGCCTGCTCGCAGAACGCTTGCAACCTGGCCTGGTCCTCAGCCGGCAATGGCGCGACGTGGCGCACCAGAACCGCCTCGGCGGTGCCACTGAACAGCTCTACATGGCCCAGCGCCTGCGGCTTGCTCAACGAACGCAGCACAGTCGGCAAGTGGCGCAAAATGGACTGCAAGGGTTGTACCAGCACTGCACAATCGTCGATGGCAATGATGTCCTGGCTGGCTTCGGCGCGGAAGCCCACCTCCAGCTGACGCGCCTTGACGTCCCAGCGCACGGCCACACGGGCGCGGCGCCGGTAGCCGAATTCCGGCCCGCTCAGGGGGGCAGCCCACGCTTCGGGTTGCACGCCGGCCACCCGCTGCAACTGCTCGGCGAGGGTGCGCTGCTTCAGCGCCAGTTGCGCTTCGTGCGGCAGGTGCTGCAGGTTGCAGCCACCGCAGCGGTCGTAGTAGCGACATGGCGCCTCACGGCGCTCGGGCGCGGCCTGCAGCAACCGCTCCAGGCGTGCCTCGACCACTTTGCCACGGGCGTTGAGCACCCGCGCCTCCACGGCCTCACCGGCCAAGGCGCCGCTGACGAACCAGGTACGCCCGTCGAGGAAGGCAATGCCACGGCCGTCACCGGCCAGGCGCTCGATGTCCAGGCGCTGCTTCTTGCCCACTGGGACCTGGGGGGTGCGATTGCCGCCGGCCGGCTGGAAGCGCAGGCCGCTGTTGCTTTTTTTCTTGGACATTTAGCGTGGATCAAACAGGCCAGTGGACAGATAACGGTCGCCGCGGTCGCAAATGATCGCAACCATGACCGCATTTTCCACTTCGCGGGACAGGCGCAACATGGCCGCAACCGCACCACCAGAAGACACGCCGCAGAAAATGCCCTCTTCACGCGCAAGGCGACGGGTGGTGTCCTCGGCTTCCTGCTGCGACATGTCGACCACGCGGTCGACGCGGGTGGCATCGAAGATTTTCGGCAGGTATTCCTCGGGCCAGCGGCGAATGCCCGGAATTGCCGAGCCCTCCATCGGTTGCAGGCCGATGATCTGCACCGCGGGGTTCTGTTCCTTGAGGTACTGCGAGCAGCCCATGATGGTACCGGTGGTCCCCATGGAGCTGACAAAATGGGTAATGGTGCCCTGGGTCTGCTGCCAGATCTCCGGGCCGGTGCTGTTGTAGTGGGCGATCGGGTTGTCGCCGTTGGCGAACTGGTCGAGCACCAGGCCACGGCCTTCGGCCTGCAGCTTCTCGGCCAGGTCACGGGCGCCTTCCATCCCCTCCTCCTTGGTCACCAGGATCAGCTCGGCGCCATAGGCCGTCATGGCGGCCTTGCGCTCGGCGGTGGAGTTGTCGGGCATGATCAGGATCATCTTGTAGCCCTTGATCGCCGCCGCCATCGCCAGGGCGATGCCCGTGTTGCCGGAGGTGGCTTCGATCAGGGTATCGCCTGGCTTGATCTGGCCGCGCAGTTCGGCGCGAGCGATCATCGACAGTGCCGGGCGGTCTTTCACCGAGCCGGCAGGATTGTTACCTTCGAGCTTGAGCAGGAGGGTATTGCTGGTTTCGCCAGCGATGCGCTGCAGGCGAACCAGTGGCGTATTGCCGACGCAATCGGCGATGGTTGGGTACTGCACGGTCATGGCGTATTTCGCAATCCGGACGGCGGGGGTGCCTATCATACCGGCAAACCCTTCGCGGCCATATCACGCAATCTGTAGTGCATATAGCTACAAGCTATAACGGTGCGCCATGTGCTGGCCTCTTCGCGGGTAAACCCGCTCCTACAGGGATNACCCGCGAAGCGGCCGGCACATGCAACGGCAACCTCATCCACAAGCGCAACCCGCGTTTGCCATTCTGCGCCCACAAGGTGCCGCCCTGGCGCTGGATGGCACTGCGGGCGATGCTCAGCCCCAGGCCGAAGCCACCATCCCCAGGCCGCGAACCGTCCAACCGCGAGAACGGCGCGAAAATCCGTTCCAGGTCTTCTTCAGCGACACCGCCACCCTCATCCTCAAGCCACAACCACCAATAGTTACCCTCACGCTGCCCACCCAACCGCACCACCCCGTCGGCCGGCGAGTGGCGAATGGCATTGCGCAACATGTTCTCCAGCGCCTGGGCCAGGTGGTTGAGGTTGCCCTGCACCCAGCAGTCGGCCGGTACTTCGCAGCGCAGTTGCGCAGGCGACCAGCCGCTCTCGTAGCTGGCATTTTCGGCCAGCAACTCCCACAAGGCGTGGACCTCGATCGGTTCCAGGTTCATCGGCGCACGCTCGGCGTCCTGCCAGGCCAGTTGCAGGGTGTCTTCGACCAGTTGCTGCATGCAGTCCACTTCACGGATCAGGCGATCACGCAGACGCTGCAGGTCGGTTTCACCATCGCAGGCCACCCGCAGCCGGCTCAGCGGCGTGCGCATTTCGTGGGACAGGTCGCGCAGCAACTGCTGCTGCATAGCCACCGTGCCTTGCAGTCGCTCGGCCATCTGGTCAAAGGCACGCGCCAGTTCGCCCAATTCGTCATGCCGGGCGATGGTGCGCGAGTCCAGGCGGGCCGACAGCTGATCGGCCCGCCAGGCATTGGCCTGCTCGCGAAGTTGATTCAGCGGCACGATCAACATGCGGTACAGGCCCACACACAACAGCAAGGTGAACAGCCCCGGAATGATGCCGTTTGTGACAATGCGCCACAGCAAGCGGTGCTGGCCCGGATTGAAGCGCTGCGGCAGTTCGATCACCAGCATGCCCTGCTCCGGCGCCCCCGGGAACGGTATGCGCACCCACGGCTGGTCGACACTGCGCCGACTCATCGGCCAATCGACACCGCGCAGGCGTGTCAGACGCTGCATGATCTGTGGGTTGAGGGAGGCGCTGTCGAGCGGGCGCAGGTTGATGTCGAGCACGCCGACCCAGCCCCGTTCGCGCTGATGCATGGCCGCCACCCACTGGTCCAACCCTTCCCGCCCGCCGCTGCGCCAGGCCTGCTCAGCTTCGGCGGCATAACCCCGCAGGGTCTGCCGTGCCGACTCCGAGAGGAAGGCATTCTGGGTTTCCATGTGCCGGCCCCAGGTATAACTGAGGCCGATCATCAGCAGGCAGAAGCCCACCAGCAAGATGGTCAGCTTCCAGAACAGCGAATGGCGGTCGAGCATGGTTCACTCCGCCTCGCTGGCACTGAGCACGTAACCCTTGCCCCACACGGTGCGGATCTGCCGTTCGTGATAACCGATGCCCTTGAGCTTGCGACGGATCTGGCTGACGTGCATGTCCAGGCTGCGGTCATGCCGTGAATAGCCGCGCTGCAACACGTGCTGGTACAGGAACGGCTTGCTGAGTACTTCGTCGAGGTTGCGGTTGAGGATATCCAGCAGGCGGTATTCGCTGGGGGTCAGGCCTGCCAGGCGGCTATTCAGGCGCACGTCACACAGCCCCTCATCGAACTGCAGCTCGCCGCAGCCGGCTTGCTCCAGCGGGCCCTGATGCCGCCGCTCCAGGGCCACGCGGCGCAAAATCGCTTCGATGCGCACCTGCAACTCGGCCATGCTGAATGGCTTGGGCAGATAATCGTCGGCGCCGCGCTGAAAGCCGCTGATACGATCCGCCTCGGCCCCCAGCGCCGACATCATGATTACCGGTGTAGCGCTGTGCCTGCGCAACTGCGCCAAGGCGTCCAGCCCATCAAGCCCGGGCAGCAGGATGTCCATGAGCACAACATCGAAAGCCTGGCGGCCCGCCGTTTCCAGGCCCTCCAGGCCATTGCGGCACCAGGTGACCTGGAAGCCGCCACGCTGCAGCTCTTCCTGCAGATAGGCGCCAAGCACCGGGTCGTCCTCGATGGCAAGGATGTTGGTGTTGTAAATAGATACAGGATTCATTGGCAACTGCCATGCATTCTCAATTACGCGATTATTGAGCATTCGCCACCTGCCAGGCAACCGCACTGCGACCAATGCCCCGGCAACGGCGCATAACACGTACTAAAGAGATGCAATGGTGCGGCAGGCGGAGTAACTTCGCGGCTTGGCCGTTACCACTTGACGGCATCCAGGCACATCAGAGGAGGCAAGTGTGCTCGATCGCTTGGGAATCCGCAGCCGGGTACTGCTGCTGGCACTGCTACCGGCCGGCTTGATGGCCCTGGTGCTGGGTAGCTATTTCACCTGGCTGCAACAGAACGACCTGCGCACCCAGCTGCTGCAGCGCGGCAAGATGATCGCCGAACAACTGGCGCCCCTGGCCGCACCCGCCATGGCCCGGCTTGCGCCTGCGCAACTGGAGAGAGTTGCCGCACAAACCCTGGAGCAGGCCGATGTGCGCGCAGTGGCGTTTCTGGCCCCGGACCGCACGCGCCTGGCCCACGCCGGCCCGAGCATGCTCAACCTGCCGCCCAGCGGTGGTACCGGCACCCAACTCCTGCAGCGCAGTGGCAACGACGCCACCCGCTACCTGATGCCCGTGTTCGGCCACCACCGCGACCTGGCCACCGACGCCGTGCCGGCCGAAGCCGAGCGCCTGCTGGGCTGGGTAGAGATCGAGCTGTCGCACGACGGCACGCTGCTGCGCGGCTACCGCAACCTGTTTACCAGCCTGTTGCTGATCCTCGCCTGCCTGGCACTCAGCGGCCTGTTGGCGCTGCGCATGAGCCGCACCATCAACGACCCCATCGAACGCATCAAGCACGCGGTCAATCAGCTCAAGGACGGCCACCTCGAAGAACGCCTGCCGACCATGGGCAGCCATGAGCTGGACGAACTGGCCCACGGCATCAACCGCATGGCCGAAACCCTGCAAAACGCCCACGAAGAACTGCAACACAGCATCGACCAGGCCACCGAAGACGTGCGCCAGAACCTGGAAACCATCGAAATCCAGAACATCGAGCTGGACATGGCGCGCAAAGAGGCACTTGAGGCCAGCCGCATCAAGTCGGAGTTCCTGGCCAACATGAGCCACGAAATCCGCACCCCGCTCAATGGCATCCTCGGCTTTACCCACCTGCTGCAAAAAAGCGAGATGACACCGCGCCAGCTCGACTACCTGAACACCATCGAGAAGTCTGCTGACAACCTGCTGGGAATCATCAACGAGATCCTCGATTTCTCCAAGATCGAAGCCGGCAAGCTGGTGCTCGACAGCATACCGTTCAACCTGCGGGACCTGATCCAGGACACCCTGACCATCCTCGCTCCGGCCGCCCACGCCAAGCAGCTGGAATTGCTGAGCCTGATCTACCGCGACACGCCTGCTTCGCTGGTGGGCGACCCGTTGCGGCTCAAGCAGATCCTCACCAACCTGGTCAGCAACGCCATCAAGTTCACCCGCGAAGGCACCATCGTCGTGCGCGCCATGCTGGAAGACGAGCACGAAGACTGCGCGCAGTTGCGCATCAGCGTACAGGACACCGGCATCGGCCTGTCACCACAGGATGTGCGCACACTGTTCCAGGCCTTCAGCCAGGCAGACAACTCACTGGCCCGCCAGCCCGGTGGCACCGGTCTGGGGCTGGTGATTTCCAAGCGCCTGATCGAACAGATGGGCGGCGAGATCGGTGTCGACAGTACCCCGGGCGAAGGTTCGCAGTTCTGGATCAGCCTCAACCTGCCCAAGGCTCATGACGATGCCGAAGCGCTGCCACCGCAGCCATTGCTGGGCCGCCGTGCCGCCATTGTCGATGGCCACGAACTGGCGCGCCAGGCACTGGAGCACCAGCTGGAAGACTGCGGCCTCAGCGTGAGCCTGTTCGCCTCCTACGACCAGTTGCTGCAGGGGGTGCAGGCCGCCAGCCAGGCCGGCCTGCCCTTCGAGTTCGCGGTGCTCGGGGCCAACCTGGGTAACCTGTCGCCCGAGCAACTGGGCCATTATCATCAGCAGCTCGAGCGTTACCACTGCCAATGCGTGGTGCTGTGCCCGACCACCGAGCAGGCGCTGTACCACCCGTACCTGCCCAACGGCCATGGCCAGTTGCTGTCCAAGCCGACCTGCACCCGCAAGCTGCGGCGCCTCTTGCTGGAGCTGGTACAACCTCGCCGTCCGCTGGCCGAAGGGAGCAACGCCAACGGCCAGCGACGCCCGAAAATACTCTGCGTCGACGACAATGCCGCCAACCTGCTGCTGGTAAAAACCCTGCTCGAAGACTTGGGTGCCGAGGTACTGGCCGTCAACAATGGTTATGCGGCGGTACAGGCCGTGCAGGAGGAGTTGTTCGACCTGGTGCTGATGGATGTGCAGATGCCCGGCATGGACGGCCGCGCCTGTACCGAACAGATCCGCCTGTGGGAAAACACCCAGAGCGGCAACCCGCTGCCGATCGTCGCCCTCACTGCCCATGCCATGGCCAACGAAAAACGCGCGTTGTTGCACAGCGGCATGGACGACTACCTGACCAAACCGATCAGCGAACGGCAACTGGCCCAGGTGGTGATGAAGTGGACCGGCCTGAGCCTGGGCACACCCCAGCAGGCGCAGCCCGAGCTACTGACCAATGGCGACGAACTGAAGGTACTCGACCCCGAAGAGGGCCTGCGCCTGGCCGCTGGCAAGGCAGATCTGGCCGCTGACATGCTGAGCATGCTGCTGGCCTCCCTGGATACGGACCGCGAAGCCATACGCGCCGCCCGCGAAGCCGATGACCGCAATGGCCTGATCGAGCAAGTACACCGTCTGAACGGGGCCTCACGCTATTGTGGCGTACCGCAGTTACGGGCAGCGTGCCAACGCAGCGAGACCTTGCTGAAGCAGGACAATCCGCAGGCGCAGCAGGCCCTGGATGAACTGGACAGCGCGATCAGCCGGCTGTCGGCACAGGCCAGATTGAGCGCTTGAGTGGCTCTGGGCCACGCTGGGTATGCCTTGACAGGCAGCGACCCAACCAAGACATGCATTGCAAAGGAGTTCCACCATGCGCGCCCTGTTGTTCAGCAGCCAGCACTACGATCAGGAAAGCTTCACCAAGGCTGCCAGCGGCACCCCCTTGGAGCTGCATTTCCAGCCCGCCCGCCTGACCCTCGACACCGCCGCCCTGGCAGAGGGCTTTGAGGTGGTCTGCGCCTTCATCAATGACGAACTCGACGCGCCGGTGCTGCAGCGCCTGGCCGCAGCCGGCACGCGGTTGATCGCCCTGCGCTCGGCCGGCTACAACCACGTCGACCTGGCCGCCGCCCAGCGCTTGGGCCTGGCCGTGGTGCGCGTGCCGGCCTACTCGCCACACGCCGTTGCCGAGCACGCCGTGGCGCTCATCCTGGCACTCAACCGGCGCCTGCATCGGGCCTACAACCGCACCCGCGAAGGTGACTTCACCCTGCACGGGCTGACCGGCTTCGACCTGCACGGAAAAACCGTCGGGGTGGTCGGTACCGGCCAGATCGGGGCCGCCTTCGCTCGCATCATGGCCGGTTTCGGCTGCCAGCTGCTGGCGTACGACCCCTACCCCAACCCAGAGCTGCTGGCCCTTGGCGCCCGCTACATGCCCCTGCCCGAGCTGTTGCGCGAAGCCCGCATCATCAGCCTGCACTGCCCGCTGACCGAGCACACTCGCCACCTGGTCAACGCGCAAAGCCTGGCCCAGTTGCAGCCCGGCGCCATGCTGATCAACACCGGTCGCGGTGCGCTGGTCGACACCCCGGCGCTGATCGACGCACTGAAAAGCGGCCAGCTTGGCTACCTGGGCCTGGACGTCTACGAGGAAGAAGCCCAACTGTTCTTCGAGGACCGCTCCGACCTGCCCTTGCAAGACGATGTGCTGGCTCGGCTGCTGACCTTCCCCAACGTGATCATCACCGCCCACCAGGCTTTCCTCACCCGCGAGGCGCTGGATGCCATTGCCGCGACCACACTGGACAACATCAACCGCTGGGCGGCAGGCAATCCACAGAACCTGGTGATGGGTTAATGCTAGGATACGCGGCATTTCTGGAGGACCCATGGTCGAACACGATTTTCGCTACACCCTATTCAACCCGCAACACACCCTGATCGAGTGCCGCGCTTTGGTGCCGGGCCGCTATCAGGTCACGGGCAACGGCGGTTCGATGCAAAAAGGCGACAGCCTGCTGGTCACGCTCAAGGGCAGCAAGGATTTGTCCATGCGCCTGACCGTGGAAAGCGTGCGCCACCTGATCAACCCGCGCGGCCAGTGGGTTGCCGTGGCGAGCGGCCCGGTATTCAACGAGCTGGAAATCCTCACCTGGCAGGTCGAGTGCGATCGCTGCGATGCGGTGCTGAGCTTCGAGTTCGCAGTAGACGCCAAGCTCGGCAAGGCAGCTCGTCAACCGGCTGCCAGCGCCCGTATCGCAGCGCTGGGCTGGGCCAGCCGTGGCGAAAAACACCTGTGCCCGCGTTGCCAGGAGAGCGCCGAGTGAAGAATCTGCTGACCGGCGTGCTGATTGCAACCGGCCTGCTCGGCTGCGCCACGCAACCTTCCCGGCTGCAGCAGGAACGCAGCTACGTGCTGGAGTGGATTGGCGAACGACCACTGATCGACTACAGCCACCTGACCTTGACCCTGGCCAGCGACGGCCGTGCCTATGGCAACGGCGGCTGCAACCACTGGTTTGCGCCTTACACGCTCGATGGCGAGCACCTGAGCTTCGGCAAGGTCGGCAAGACCCGCAAGCTGTGCGCACCCGCGCTGATGGAACAGGAAAAACGCTTCCTGCAGGCGCTGGAAACGGTAGAGCGTTGGGATGTGTCACCGGTGGAGCAGATGCGCTTCTGGCCGGCCGAAGGCAAGCCGCTGCGCTTCTGGCCTGAAGAAGGCTGAGGATTGCCTGGGCCGC